>JBAZMN010000268.1:0-3849 GCA_041649735.1 Opitutaceae bacterium
AAGCAGAAACAGCAGGGCCAGCTGGCCGAGCGA
Organism: Opitutaceae bacterium; assembly: GCA_041649735.1. Taxonomy (GTDB): domain Bacteria; phylum Verrucomicrobiota; class Verrucomicrobiia; order Opitutales; family Opitutaceae; genus Fen-1467. The sequence goes on from JBAZMN010000268.1 coordinate 34, forward strand.
TTCCAGCATGATCGAAGCAGGCATCACCGGATTGTCCTTGAAGTGCCCCTGGAGGAAAAATTCCTGGCCGCTGATCCGATATTTGGCGCTGGCCCCCTGGGAACCGACCGAAGCTTCATTGAGGAAGAGAAACGGAGGCTGGATCGGCATGATCGACACGATCTGCTCGATGGGCAGGAACTTCGTCGGCTTCGGCAGCGGCAGCCCCCGCACCTTGCATTCGATGAACTGCTTCACGTCGCCCAGCGTACGCAGATAGCGCAATTCCTCGTTGTTGATGGACATCTGCAGCACATCCTCGACGAGAATGACGATTTCCATCATCGTCAGCGAATCGATCCCCAGATCTTCGATCAGCCGCAGATCATCATCCGGATCCTTGAGCTTGGTGCGCAGATCGGGCTCCACGTACCGCTCGATGATGCCCAGCACAATGGCCGACAGGTGCTCCGTGTTGCCGGTCTTGCGGAACTGACACGCTGCCTCATAGGTGGAGGCAGAGCAACGCTTCAACACCTCGCGCAGATATGCATCATCCTCAGGAGTAAACAGTTTCGGGGATCCTGGAAAAGGTTTCGCGCTTCCCGAGCTTGGATTAGCACTTGGAGCCATGTGAGGAAATCGTATGTTACGGCTGCTTTATTTGTAAACTTTAATATTTGCGACAACTCACTTCACCGAAGGATGCTTTGATGCAAATACAGGCGATACGTTGTCAGGCTGATGGTAACATGTCTCTCGAAAAAGTTCCTAAGCAAGTAATAAGCCAATGAAACGGTCATTTGGCAATCAGGGTTTTCCCTCACCCTCCCAAATGGCGTGAGTATCAGTATCCATTTGCATGGGCCGGTCGGCCGACCATAAGGGGGGCTGATCTTGCCTGCCGACCCGAGCACCGCCCCGTTTCCCGCAGACGCTCTCAGACCAGCTGGGAGTCACCAGCCGCCCGTGTTCCTGATCACCCACGAATTTCATCCCCGACACGGCGGCATCGCGACGTTTGCCGAGGAAATGGCGCGGGCCATGGCCGGCCTCGGCCATGACACCGAGGTCTGGGCCCAGGCGGCTCCCCCGGGCACGGCCGAAAAGCCCTGGCCCTTCCGCTTGCGCCGGCTGCCACTGAAAGGCACGCACGATTTCACCTGCATGGTTCGTCTGGCCCGCGAATTCATCACGCATCGCCGGCAGCTGCGTCATGCCACCGTCTATCTGCCGGAGCCTGGTCCCATCAAGGCCATGCTGCTGCTGCAATTGATTCCGGGTTTCCGGCCGCAAAGGTTGATCCTCACGTTTCACGGATCCGAGATTCTGAAGTTTCATCGCAATCCTTTGAAACGGTATTTGGCCCGCCGGCTCATCCGTCACGCTGACCGCATCAGCGTGCTGACCGGTTATACCCGCCAGCTCCTTTGCCGTCATTTCCCGGAAGCCGGGGCCAAAACGTTCCTGACGCCCGGCGCGCTTCGGACCGACCTGGTCTTCCCGTCCGCGGCCCGGGAAAAGGCCCATCCCGACCGAACGGTGATCCTGACGGTCGGGCGCCTCCATCCGCGCAAGGGTCAGCTATGCATCATCGAGGCCCTGCAGACGCTGCCCGCAGCTCAGCGGGCGCGGCTCGAATACTGGCTGGCTGGCGGCACCAGCAAGAAAAGCTACGAACGGCGCCTGCGGGACGCCGCGGAGCGCTCGGATCTGACCGTGCGGTTCCTCGGCAGTGTGCCCGATGCCGAACTCGGACACCTTTACAGGCAAGCCGACATCTTCGCCATGACGAGCACTGAATACCGGCACAGTGTGGAAGGCTTCGGGCTCGTCTATCTCGAGGCCGCGGCTCACGGCCTGCCCGTGGTGGCCCACGCGATTGGAGGCGTGCCGGAGGCGGTGGCAGACGGCGTAACAGGCCTGCTGGTCCCTCCCGCCGACCGGCCGGCGCTGGCCGCGGCTTTCGGGCGGTTGATTGAAAATCCGGAACTCTGCCATCAACTTGGGGCTGCCGGTCGTGCCTGGGCGCACCGCAACAGCTGGACACGTTCAGCGGAACTGCTGTTCGGCGACCAGGCCGGCACGGGCGCGGGCCGAACCCCGGTGCCGCCCGACCACCGAATTTGAATTACCATTGCCGACATGATCCAATCCCGCGTTCAAGTCACCGTTCGCTATGCCGAGACCGACATGATGGGCATCGTGTATCATGGCAGCTACCTGCCATGGTTTGAAGTCGGCCGCACCACCCTGCTCAAGGAGCACGGTCTTCCCTACCGCGAACTGGAGGCGGCGGGCTACCGGCTGCCCGTGCTCGAGGTGGGCGTCAAATATCTCAAGCCGGCATTTTACGATGACACGCTGACCATTGTGACCACGCTGGACGAAAAACCGCTCCTGCGCATCCAGCTGGCCTATGAGGTCCGCCGCGGCGACGAACTGCTGGCCACCGGCCACACCGTGCATGCCTTCATCGATCGCGAAGGCCGGCCGGTGCGGCCTCCGGCGCATTTCATCCGGCGGATGAATGAGCTGCTCCCGTAGCCCCGGTCTCCGCCGGCCACTCCGCATACTCCGCCAGCACCGCCGGATCCGTTTCCTTCCCCCGCGCCGCGGCCAGCAGTTGTGGCGCCGCGGCGCCCGTGATGCGGTGCACTGCCCAGACCGCATGCACCCGCACCATCGGGGTGGCTTGGGCGGCCAGCCGGGTCAGCGGCGCGACTGACTCGTGCCCGGCGCCCGCCCCCGTCGCGACATTGCCCGCCACCACGCAGGCGTTGCGCAGCAAACCGGGCAGCTTGAGTCGTTTGATCGGCGTGCGCCGGAATACCTCGGCAAAGCGCGCCGGCGTCAGTTCAAGAATCTCCTTGAGGCTCAGCGCGGCGATCCCGTCCCGCGCCGCTAGCAACATGCGCCGGCCCTCCCGCGCGAAGCGGTTCCACGGGCAGACTTCGAGGCAAATATCGCACCCGTAGATGTACCGGCCGATACCCGGCCGCAGTTCGCGCGGAATGATGCCCTTGTTCTCGATCGTCTGGTAGGAGATGCACCGGCGCGCATCGACCAACCCGGGGGACGGAATCGCCTCGGTCGGACATGCCTCCTGGCACCGGGTGCACTTGCCGCACAGCAGGCCGATCCGGCTTTCGGTTTTGGCTTCCCCGCTTTGCCTCCGCAGCGGCGCGTCGGCTTCGAATTCCACGCGGGTGAGGATCGTCGCGAGCAGCAGCCAGTTTCCAAACTGCCGCGAGATCAGCATGCCGTTCTTGCCCAGAAACCCGGACCCCGCCCGCTCCGCCCACCCGCGTTCCAGCACCGGTCCGGTGTCGGCGTAGTAGCGATAATCGGCCCCGGCCGCGCCATAGAGTTCCTCCAGCATCCGCCCGGCGGCGACCAGCGCCGGCCTCAGCGTGTCGTGGTAGTCCTCATAGAGGGCGTACCTCGCCCAGCGGGGCGATGCTGGACCTAGACCCCCGGCCTCCCTTCCCGGCCAGTAATTGACGCCGAGCGCGATGACCGAACGCACACCCGGCAGCACCAGTCCGGGATCGAGCCGCTTTGCGGCCGTCCGCTCCATCCAGGCCATGTCGGCGTTGAATCCCCAGGCCAGCCAGTGGCGCAGGTCCTCGGCGGGCACGGCCTCCACCCGCGCGAACCGCACCTCATCGAAGCCGAGCGCTATGAGCCGCCGCCGTAATTCCTCCTGCCGCGCATTCATGGTGCCACCCGCCCGTCCGGCGCGCTGGATGCCTTCACGGGCCGGCCGGCTTTGTTTCCGTTGTCGGGTCGGTTTTCACTGGCGCCGCCATGACGCCGTGCTTCCGTTCCCAATCA
>JBAZMN010000269.1:0-3846 GCA_041649735.1 Opitutaceae bacterium
AAAATTGTTGGCGGGCCTCTTCCTCGGCCTGAAGCCGCTCATGGGCAACCAGGGCATCATCCGGATAACGGCGATGATGGACCAGGCTCTCCGTATCCCATGTCTGCTCGGTTTCGGCACCTTCGAACAGCGTCGAGGCTTCATCAAGGTCGCTCAAGCCGAAGACCGCAGTGCACCGGGCGAGCAGGGGGGCCAGGGAGGCCACCGGCCCGGCGGGCGGTGGGGCAGCGTCGGCCGGAGGGCTGCGGTCGATCAGGCTGAAGATGGCCTCCAGTGCCGCCGGCTCGATGAACGCCAGATGGGTGCGCGGGTTGAGGTAGTCGGCCAGGCCGGTGACGGACGGCGCGAGTTGCAGACGGGGGGAACCGGACAGCGTCAGGCGCTCGATCCGGTCGCCCGAGCGTTGGGTCACCGGGTCAAAGGCGCGGATGTCCTCGATTTCGTCGCCAAGAAAATCGAGCCGGTAGGGATGGGTGGCGGTGACAGGGTATACATCAATAATCCCGCCGCGGACGGCATACTGGCCGGGCGTCTCGCAGACCACCTCCGAGTCGTAGTCGAAGGCGCGCAGTTGTTCAATGAATCCCTGAAACGGCTGCCGCTGGCCGCGCACGATGCCGATCTCCTTGCCCATGAATTCCTCCAGGGCCGGGACCGGCTGCAACAGGGCGGTCGGGGTCGTGGCCACGACCAGCGTGGGGAGAGGCGGGTTAATCGCACCGGTCAGCGTCCGTGTCGTCCGCAGTTTGGAGAGGACGGCCAGCCGGTCGCTGGATGCGGCAAAGGCCTCGCGCATATTGCGGCTGTCGGCCAGCGACTCCGGAAAAACCCGCACATCCAGCGTCAGGCCGTCTCCGCCCGCGGCCTCGTACAAGAGCAGGAGATCCTCGGCGAGCTGCTCGGCGGCATCCTGCTCCTCGGTGATGACCAGCCAGACCGGCGCCGGCTGCCGCCGGAAGAGGGTGGTCAGCACGGCGGAGCGGGCCGGGGCGCAAACCCCGGTGATTTTGCAGCGCGCAGGTTTATCCGCGGACGGCATGGGAAAAAGGGCGCGGGCGTCGTCGTCGGGGGCGCCGGATCGGGCCACCGTCATTGCGCCGGTGGGCGGGCGGGCGCCGTGAAGGTGGCAAGCGCCGCGCGGGCGGCATCCTCCTCGGCCAGTTTCTTGGAACTGCCGCGGCCGGAGCCAAGCAAGGCATCATGCAGGTAGACGTTGATCTCGTATTCCCGCTCGTGGGGCGCACCCGCGGTGTGGGTGACCTCGTAGCGCAGGGCCCGGTTGCCATGTTCGGGCTGGACCAGTTCCTGGAGGCGGCCCTTCGGGTTGTCCTCGCCCAGGAGCACGGCGAGCCGTCCGGCCAGCGGGCCATACCAGCCCAGCACGACGCGGCGGGCGGTGGCGAAATCGCTGTCGAGAAAAATGGCGCCAATCAGCGCCTCGAGGGCATCCTCGAGGATGGAAGCACGCCGGCGGCCGCCGGCCTGCTCTTCGCTCTGGCCGAGACGCAGGCCGGCGTCGAGGCCGAGGTCCTGTGCGAGCTGGCTGAGGAATCGCCCTTTCGTGAGGGTGGCGCGGCATTTGCTCAGCACGCCTTCGCGTTCGTCCGGATAAAGCTGGAACAGCGCCTCGGAGAGAACGAGCTGCAGCACCGAGTCGCCCAGAAACTCCAGCCGCTGATTGCCCGGGCCGGCCTCGGGGTGATCCTGCAGGTAGGAGGTGTGCGTCAGCGCGCAGGCGAGCAGCGCCGGATCCCGGAACGTGTGACCGAGGCGCGGCTGCAGGGCTGCCGGTTGTTGGTCGGGAATCTTCATGCCGGGGTCGGGATGCTCCAGTCAGCCGCAGGCCGCGTACGGTTACGAGCTTGCGCTGGCATAGCGTTTCAATCCCCGGTTAAACACAAACACCGCCAGGGCCAGCCAGGCCGCGCTGACCGCCAGCAGCCAGACCGCATAGCCCGGCTGGAAACCGTGGATGAGGGCGTTGGCGGGCACGTTGCTCACCACCACCGCCGGCAGCAGGTAGACGAGCAGGACGTTGGCAAAGCCGCGAAAAGCCTCGCGCGGCAGGCGCGAAAAATCGACGACCGAGAAGTAGCTGCCCTCAATGCCCTCGGTCTTGATGATCCAGAACGTCGTCGAGGTCGTCAGCAGAAACAGACTGTAGTGGATGACCACGCCGCAGGCAACCAGCAGGAGGTAGAGGAGCACGCCGGTGATCCCGGGATGCAAACCCAGGCGGTGGGCGGCATAGAAGATCACCGAGGCGGCCACAAACGTGTTGATGAGGCTGTCGGGATCGAGCTTGCGCGTGGAAATCATGAAGAGCGGGTTGCCGGGCTGGGCGAGATAGAAGTCGAAATAGCCGGTGCGGACGTTGCGGCCCATCTCAAAGAGGTTGCTCCAGAAGAAGCCCATCAGCAGGCGCTGGATCAGCATGGAGGTGCCGACGAGCAGCAGCATTTCGTATTTGCCCCAGCCGGCCACGGAGGCGGTGTGGCGGTAGATGACCTCGACGAGCAGCACGTTGACTCCCATCCAGGCGAGTTCCACCGCCGCCCAGAGGAAGAAATCAAAGCGGAACATCATGGTCCGCACCAGCGAGTAGCGCAGGCAGGCCAGCCAGATGTTGAGATATTGACGGAACGACATGCGGGACGAGGGCGAAGGCCGGATGGTGGAAAGGATGACTAGGCAGGTTGGATGACGGGAACGCTCATGAGGTCAGCCGCCGACGGCGGTATGTTTGCGCAAGCCGGCCAGCCAGAGGCCGCGGGCAATGAGGGCGAACAGTCCGACCCACACCAGCTGCAGCGCGATTCCGGGCAGCGCGGCCTCGAAGCCGAGGCGGCCGGTGAAGATGGCGGCGGGGAAATACATCATGTAATAGAAGGGCAGCAGTTGCGCGGCCTTGAACAGCATCGGCGGCAGCAGATCGAGTGGAAAAATCTGGCCGCTGAGCAGCGTCTCGGCGGCGTAGGACAGGATGACGAAGCCTTGGATTTCCAGAAACCAGAACGCCAGCAGGCCGAAGCAGTAGGCGAGGGTGAACTGGATCATGGCGGCGAGCAGGAGCGCGGGCACGCCCAGCAGCAGGCGCCAGGACTCGGCCGGGAAGGTGAGGTGGGCCCGGATCAGGGGATAGATCAGCAGCAGGGGGATGAAGACCAGCACGCCGGAGACCACCCGCGCGGCGAGAAACACGGTAAAGCGATAGAGATAATAGTTGATCGGTTTGAGCAGGAATTGATTGATCAGGCCGTTCCGGATCTCCTCGCCGATCTGGTAGTCCTCGTTGAAGGCGCCGATCATGAACTGCAGCGCGATCAGCGCGGTGAAGTAGGTGAACGTCTGGCCGATCGAGTAGCCGCCGATCCGGGCGACGCCGGCGTAGGCCGCGCCCCACAGGATGAACACGACCGCCAGCCGGGCGAGGGAGAAGAATCCGCGGATGAGGAAGTTCCAGCGGTAGATCAGATTGCTCTGCAAGCCGACGAGGAAGACGTGGCGGTACTTGGTCAGCGCAGCGTACATTTGAGCGCAAAACTAGAGGCTATCCGGAAACCGATAAACAAATCGTAGGGGCGCAGGCTTGCTGCGTCCCTCTCGGAGGGCGCGACAAGATCGCGCCCCTACCAATGCCTGATGAATTCATATTTGTTTCAGGTTTTCGGATAGCTTCTAGACGAATCTTGGAACCTCTCAACCGGCCGCGGGGCCGGCAGCAGGACCTCCATGCGTTTCGTCCCGGCTATGAACTGAGCCCGAAGCGGGCGATGACCTCCTTGGCCAGATTGCGATAGGCGATGGCCCCAGGACCGGCGGCATCATACTGGAAAATCGGCTTCC
>JBAZMN010000270.1:0-3845 GCA_041649735.1 Opitutaceae bacterium
ATCTTCCGTTTGCGGGCGAAGACAAAGAGGTCCTTCTTCGACTCGCCGTAAATCTGGCCCTCCCACGGCTTGATGGCGCCGGCGGCGAGGGACAGCGAGTGGTCGGGGATGGCCAGACGGTAGTCGATGTCGATGATGCGGCCGAAACCGCGGCATTGCGGACACGCGCCCAGCGGTGAGTTGAACGAGAACAGCGCCGGGGTGGCGGCGCGGAAGGTGCGCCCGGTTTTCGGCGAATGCAGGCCGCGCGAGTAGTGGCCGGTTTCCACGAGGGACGGGCTGGCGGGGTCGGCGGCCGGACTGGCAAACAACCGGACCTCGCCCTGGCCGAAGTGTAGCGCCGTCTCGACGGCTTCAAGGAAGCGGGCCCGGGCCGGGGCCTGGATCGTTACGCGATCCTGGACGACGAACAGCAGCGAGGAAGGGCGAAGGTCGAGGGGCGAAGCCCCGGATTTTTTCACCAGCAGCTCGTCGAGCTTGTGCACCGTATAGCGGATTTCAGCGGGAGCCGGGGACGATGGAGACGGATTTTCCGCCGGCAGCAGGCAGCGGTTGTAACCCTGGCCCTTGAGGCTGGAGAGGATCTCCGGCCACTGCAGACTGCCCGGCCGGCCGACCTTGAAGGCAACGACCACGGTCCGGCCCGCATGCGCGGCCGAGGCCTTGGCCCAGATCGTCCGCGGGTTGTCATCCTCGACCTTCTCGCCGGTTTCCGGGTCGAAGCATTCGGCGATGTGGCTGAACCACACCTTGAAGAAGTCGGTGAGCTCCGTCATCGTGCCGACGGTGGAGCGCGAGGTCTTCACCGTGTTGGTCTGCTCAATGGCGATGGAGGGCCGGATGTTTTCGATGGCGTCGACTCGGGGCTTGTCGAGGAGCTCGAGAAACTGGCGGGTGTAGGCGCTGAAAGTCTCGACGTAGCGCCGCTGGCCCTCGGCGTGCAGGGTCTCGAAAACGAGGGACGACTTGCCGGCCCCGCTCAGGCCGGTGACGACGATGTATTTCCCCAGCGGGAGATCGAGGTCGAAGCCCTTGAGGTTGTTCTGGCGGACGCCGCGCAGGCGGATGAAAGCGTTCGGGTTGCTTTGGACCACAAACGCAACCGATGGACAGCGCGGCCTGAAAGGCAACTCTCGGTCGCGGTTGGCCGTGGATTCGTCGCCGGTAGGCGGCCAGTTTATTTGAAAGCTGCCGAGGGGTCTGGCCAGTTCACCCACCGCTCAGGTGGACGCCGCCGTTCCGGTGGCGTCAAGGAGCGGACCGGAACGGTCCGCTCCACCAATGCACTGGAGAAGGCAGAATCATCATCCAGCCGCCGTGAGCCGGGAGAAAAGCTCGAGATGATCGCGGACGTGCCGCTGCGGATCGAAGGTCGATGAGGCGTAGACGCGGGCCCGTTCGGCGCGGTCCAGGCGCTCGGCCGGGGTCGCGCCCGCGAGCCGGTTGATGACGTCGCGGAAGGCGGCCTGATCTCCGCGGGGAATGACGAAGCCCGTATCCTCCGGCAGAAAACATTCGCCGATGCCCTGGGCGTCGTAGACGACCGCCGGCAGGCCGTGGGCCTGGGCCTCGATCACGAAATTCGAGAGGGATTCGCTCCGGGAGGTGTGCACGGCGATATCCGCCGCCAGATAAACCGGGCTGGGATCGCGCAGCCAGCCGAGGAACTTCACGCGCGGTCCGAGCTGGTGCGAGCGGACGAGCCGCTCGCACTCCGGGCGGGTTTCCCCGTCGCCGGCGAACCAGAGCTGCCAGTCGAGGCGCCCGGACAGCCCGGCGGCAATCTCGATCAATTCGCGCTGATTTTTCCGGAAACGAAACATCGCCACGCACAGCAGCACCACCGTCCCCGGGCCGGCGCCGTGGCGGGTGCGCAGCGCCTCATCGCGCTCCTCGGCCGGCGCGGCCGGAAAGACGAGCGAGTTGTGGATGACGGTGATTTGGCCGGCCGGCAGCGCCAGGGTGGTGGTCAGTGTCTGCTTGGCGGCATGACTGTTGGCGACCACGTGCCGGACCCGGCGCAGCGAACGGCGGAAAAGCCAGGGCAGCGGCTTGCCCGTGCGCATGGTGCCCACCACCGCCAGGCGGGGGAACCGCCGTTGGATGAAACCGGCGTGGCAATTGGCCATCCGACCCATGCACAGCACGACGTCGGGCGACAGAGCGGAGATCGTGCGCAGCAGGCCCGGCGCAAACCAGTCGAGGCCGAAGTCGAACGGGGCCAGGATGCGGTGGGTTACGCCGGTGAGCTCCCGGGCGAGCGCCCCGCCGGGACGGAAAGTAAGCAGGGTGGTCGGATGGCCGGCCGCAGTGAAGGCGCGCGCCAGCAAGATCGATTGGCGCTCGGTGCCACCGCTGCGCAGGTGGTCCTGGACGATGAGGATTTTCATTGCGCCGCCGGCCGGGGCGATGAAATTGCTGGGTTTTTCAGATGAGTCGGCATCCCTGGTTGAATCTATTGCTACGCTGGTCGGTGCTCGCCGTGGGGGTGGCCCTGAGCGCGAGGATCGTGCCGGGCATCACCTATGACAGCGGCGTGACCCTGCTAGTTGTCGTGGCTTTGCTCAGCCTCTTCAACGCGATTCTCAAGCCGCTGCTTGTGGTCTTCACCCTGCCGTTCGTGCTCCTGTCGCTCGGCCTCGGCATCTGGCTCATCAACGCGCTGCTCTTTCTGGCGGTGTCGCGCCTGGTCGAGGGCTTTTACGTGCGCGACTTCTGGGCCGCGCTCTGGGGGGCGCTCATCGTCAGCGCGACCAATTTCTTCCTCAGCGGCCTGCTCCGTCCCCGCGCCGCCGCCAAGCCGATGCCCCCACGGAAGCCCGACGACGTGATCGACATCTGAAGGGCGCGGCCGGCGCGCCGGTTCGATCCCGTTGGCCGGTTCAGGCGTTCCCGCAGCCGGCACCCCGTAACATGTCAACTATTGGATGACATGTTGCCGGGAGAAAGGGGGCGGCAAGGGGGCGGTGCAGCCCTTGGGGCCGACAGAGATAGTGCCGTCCTCTGACGGCACTCCTTGTCAGCCCTGCAGCGCAAAGAAGGCGATGCGCAGGGCGGTGAGCAGGTTCGGTTTGGCTTCCAGTGAAATCATTCCGGGAAAAATGTGGCGCACCTGCCGGCGGGTGATGAACCAGGGCGGGGTGGGCCAGGTGCGGAAAGGTGCGCGGACGATGCTTTTCAGCGGCCGGTCGAAGAGGAAGGAATTGTGGACCATGCCGACGCCGCTCTGAATATCGTCCGGCGGGTGGCCGGGGGGAGCGCCCCACGTGGGAGCACCCCAGGCGAATCCCAGGGCGCCCCAATGATTGACGGCCACCGTGCCGTAGCGCAGGCCGTCGAGGGCCTTCTCGAAATCCCGGCCGAGCGATTTTTCCACCTCCGGCTGGATCAGGATGCAGGCCGTGAGCGTGCCCCAGAGCGTCCGATTGCAGAACTCCACCGCGTGGCGGAGGAATTCGGCGGCATCACGGCCGGGCAGGGCGGTTTGGGCCAGCACGGGCATGAAGCATTCGGAAGTAAAGAGGGGATTTTGGATATCCTTGGCATCGAGGTTCGTGACCAGGGTGTACGGAATCACGCCCGGCGTCCGGGGGCCGATAGGCTCGGCCGTCGGGCTGGCGGAGACAATGCGGTCGTATCGCTGCTCGGCCCCGGGGTAGTAGGCCTGGCGCTGGGGCGCGGCGGCCAGAATGGCCCGCAGTTCATCCAGGAGCGCGCGGCCCTGAGGCCAGGCCTGGGGCAGAATCAACACCCGCGCCGCCAGGCAGTTGAAACCGCAGTTGTTGGTCATCTGCGTGGCGATGTTCGCGGCATGATAGCGGATGTCGGCCCGGCTCCAGGGCCCG
>JBAZMN010000271.1:0-3843 GCA_041649735.1 Opitutaceae bacterium
GCCGGGAAACGATCCCGTCAATTTCTTCTGGTCACTGCCCCATTGCTGGTCCAGACCGCTGAAGAAGAACGAATTCCAGCCCCATTCGTCGGGAGCCCCAATGAGGGCGGTGGGATCGATCTGCCGGATCATCGTGGCATAGGTGGCAATATCGTCACGGATCTCGGCCGCGGAGGGACCGGTCCGGATGACATCGCCGTGGTTCGCCCACCAGAGGGTGGACTCGTTGTCCATGAGGTAATAGCGGGCCCCGCCGTCCGCGGCCCGGCCCCAGCGTTTGACCAGGTGTTCGACCAGGCCGCGCTGGAATTCCGGCGGGACCCGCTGATTCGCGTCGTTCGGATCATTGTCGGTGACGGGGGCGCCGTCGGGAACCCGGAAACCGTTGCCCGCGTCTGGATAGACATCCGAATGCTGGGTTTGGGCACCGTATTTTGCGATCGAATAACTCCAGAGCGGGCTGCCGCCGGGCCCGAGCTTGGCCACCCAGCCGCTGATCGGGATCGTGATCATGGTGCTGGCGCCGGCGGCCCGGCTGTTCTCCATCACGGCATCCAAGAGTCCGCAAGGCTGGTTCCCGCCAGGTTCGACGCGGCTAAGATAGCATGGTCGTGCATGATTGCTGGCGTTGAGCTGCCAGTTGTACCGCGTGCCATAGTTGCCGCCGTGCCGGTTGAGCGTGGTATTGTTCGCCTTGAGATCGGCTTCCAGGCCGAACATGACCCCGTAGATTTCGGGATGAATCACCTGGCGGTCGGCCGCTGCATCGACGGTGAGGATGGCCTTCGGATTTTGGGCGCTCAACGAAAACGCGGAGGCACAACATAGCAGCGCCACAAGCGTCATTGGGTGGGAATTGAGGTGCATAAGTGAACGGATCCGTCTTTGGGGGGGCAATATACTCCGAACCGTTGTCTGATCGGTCGTATGCCTGCGCGCCTCGCCGCGTCATTTGTTCAGCAGATGGTCGGCGGCGAGGACGAGGAACAGATAGTCCGTCGTACCCCCGCCGAGCACGTACTCGGTCTGCTGCCACAGGAACGGCCAGGTCAGCAGCTCGGGGAAATCCGGCCGGATCAGGGCCGTGCCCGAAGCAATGCCGCCGGGAATATACGACCAGTCCGCCCGGTTGAAACCGTAGGCCACCGTGAGCGACCGCGCACCGACGCCCGACACCAGGGAGGCGGTATTGGCGCCGGGATGGCAGCCGAGCATAAAATTCATGGCGTTCAGCATATAGCTGGCCGGAAAGATGTCCGGACAGGCGGTGTGCAGAAAGTACTGTTCCATGCCAAAGCGCTGGATCTCCCAGCCGGCGCCCCAGATTTTGGGTTCGTAGGGCACGCCGTACGGCGTCTGCTGCGCCTGCCGGTCGACGGTGGCGCGGTAGACCTGCAGTGCCTCGCGGACCTTCCGCCGGTACGCCTCATCGTCGACCAGCGACAACGACCGGGCCGCCAGCCAGCCGGTGTTCGCCAGGTCCCGGCTGAATTCCCCGGCCAGGCCGGTGAGAAAGTCCGCGTACTTCCGGTCCTTCGTGGCCGCGAGCAGCTCGACCGCCAGGCCCACGCGCTGGAGCGGATCCTTTTCTCTCGTCACGTCCCAGAGTTGCCGGGCGACCCGCAGGCAGTCCTGCGACAGTCCGTCGTTGAAACCCTGCAGGGCGCGCGAGGCCGCGGCCAGGCCGGCGGCCACCTCGAGTTCGCGCGGCGGATTATCCTCGGTGAACACCCAGCGGTCGTCGGCGGAGCCGGGCCGGCCGATCGGCGGCACCGGGTCGGCCGGAGTCTTGGGATCGAAAACCTTGTTGTCCGTCAGGTTGGTGGGATCGCCGAGTTGCGTGTATTGCTGCATCGTCGGTTCGATGACGCCGCGACACAGCCGGCCGAGGGACTGGTAGCAGCCCACGATGAAAAGCGCGCCGTGCTCGATCTGCTGGAGCATGTCGGGCTTGCCGTCCGGCTGGTGCAGTTTCACCGCGTGGTTTTTCTGATCGACCGTGGTCGCGTCGAAGTCGACGTGAAACGCCTCGTAGGCGAGCGCCAGACCGCGGATGGTCTCGGATTGCGACTCGATGCGCAGATCGTAATCGCCGGCGTCGTGCCAACCGCCCTGGTTCAGGCCCGGCACGTGCTCGCCCGGCTGCCAGGCGCAGAGGGTGGAGGGCCCCTGGGAGTACTCGTCGAAATGAACGTGGTTGATCGGCGCCATCCGCGCGTCGTCCAGGTGACACGGCCCGTGCCAGAGCCGGGCCCCGTCGCTCACCCGCATATGACACATCTGGATGGGTAGGAAGTACTCCAGCGTCGGTTGCCACACCTGGCGCTGGAAAACATCGGGGCTGATTTGAAAGGGCGAGGTCCGGTAGTCGCCGTACTGCACGACGTACATGCCCGGCGCTGCCACCGCGGAAAAATCGAACTGGAAATAGCGATAGCGCAGGAAGCGGCCCCAGTCTTTCGGTGCCGCCTCCAGCACTTTCTCCAGGCCGCCGTTCTCCGGGATCCGGTACAGCGAGGCGGGCAGCCGGCGCGTGTCGCGCACGTCCGTCTCGATCACCGCCACCTTGGGTTGCCGGGGATGATAACCCACCTGCGAGACCTGCACCACCGGCGGCGAGATCCAGCCGGGAAGGACCTGGGGCGTGACCAGCCATTCGATGGCATGCGTGGCCGCTCCCTGCGGCACGAGCGCCCGGACGATGAACCAACCGTTTTCACTCCCGTTCCGGCCGTCGAGCAATTGGAGTTCGCCCCCCGCCACGCGCTCGATCGTCAGGCGCTGCGCATCGCTCTCCGGCGCGATGACCAGCTTGCCGCCCGTGGCCAGCGGGGCCGCCTGATATCCTCCCTGCTCATTCCGGTATCCGGCGCCGCCGGCCTGCCGCGGGAAGATGCCAGACTCACGATCCAGGTAGTAGGCCTTGCCGAAAAGAATTCCCGGAAAAAGCTCCAGGTTGAAGCCGACCCGGCCGACCCATGCCTCCGGCAGCGGCTGATCGAGGTCGACGATGATCCTGAAGGACCGGCCGGCCGGGACGATTTTTACCACATAGCTGAAAGGCTGGTCGGGAGCGGGATTGAAGCTTTTCCCGGCCCGGGCGAGGCCGGGATAGTTCATCCGCACGCTGATCTCCTGCGCCGGCAGGTCCACTTGGCGCGGCCCGATTTTCGGCAGCGGTTGCGACCGGCCTGGCGGGGGCTCGATGCGGAGGTCGCCGTTGGTGGCGACCCGCCGGCCGTTTTGAATGATGCTCACTCCGCCCTGGTGCCCCTCGGGGTAGATATCCTGCGCGAGCATGACATTGAGGCCCGGCATCTCCAGGTACTCCAGTTCATTAATGGTCAGGCCAGCCGGGGTTTTCGTTTCTTCCGCTTGCGCCGGACCGCAGAACCAGGGAATCAAACCAAGGCAGAGCAGGAGTCGGGAGGATTTCCTCATGGCACAATCCGTCACATGGTTGATTGGTTCGAGGCTGGCCGCACTTCTCGCCGACCGGCACATCGTGCAGCCTTGCCGTGTTTGCTCCAACGACTTTCAGGAGGAAGGGTGATCAGGGCGCCGGCGGCTGCTCAAAGCGTACGTCCTCCACCCGCTTCCCCTCGGCGTCCGTCAGGCGGAAATAGCATCCGTAGTTGGTCTCCTCGTATCTCGAGACGGTGGCCGTCGATGGCAGGTAAAGGATGCGCACATCGTTGGCCCCCGCCTTGAGATTCAATTCCGTGCCGGTCACCCGCCGTCCGTTCAACTCCAGCCATTTCACACATTCCCGCGGAAACACCGCCCGGACCGTCCGGGCGTCCGGCGATACGATCCGGCCGTACAGGACATAATGGACCAACG
>JBAZMN010000272.1:0-3803 GCA_041649735.1 Opitutaceae bacterium
GGTCCAGCTGGGCCGGCTGGGCCGGCGGGCGGGCTCGGCCTGGTTGAGGATTTCGATGGTGCGCTTGGGCACCTGGAAATCGATCTCGCGCTGGCGGAGGGTGAGCTTGAGGGTGGTGAGGAGCCGGGACTCGTCATCGAGCTTCTGGGCCGCCTCCTCGAAGGGCCGCATGCGCTCCCGCGCCGACAGGATCTGGTCGACCTTGGCCTTGGCGAGCTGGGTCTCCAGCTCGGCCACGCGCGCCTCCGCCTCCTTGTAGGAAATCTCCAGCGACTGCGCGTAACCCTGCAGCAGGCCGTCGAGCTGCTCGCGGATCTTGGCCCGGTTGTCGATGGCAGCCACCAGATCCGGGTGCGCCTCACCCAGCCGGGCCCGGAGGCGGACCACGGTCTGGTCGGCGACGAGGTAGGCCTGCAACAGGTTCTGGATGTTAACGTCCTGAATCAGCTCGGAGTTGACCAGGGTGAGCCGCTGCTCGAAGGGAATGCTCTTGAAGCGCTCCCAGCGAGTCTTGCGGCCGATCGTGTCGACCCGCAGTGCGATGAGCGAGTTTTGCATCTGCCGCAGGCGGTCGATCTCCATGTCGGAGTAGCGGGCGTTGAGGTCGACCCCGGAGATGTTGAGGTCCTTGCGCAGTTTCTCGACGACATCGCGCTGCTGCGTGACGACCTCCTCCTGGGCCGTGAGCTGCTTCTTGAGCTCCTCCACGCCCTCCCGCTGTCCGGCGGTGGCAAAATTGATGCGGTTTTCGGAGTAGACGCGGGCGATCTCGTTGGCGATGCGGGCGGCGAGGACGGCCTCCCGGGCATAGACGTTGATCTCGAGGATCGACGAACTGCGGCGCGACTCCACCCGCAGCATCCGGTCGGTCAGGTAGCGCTGGGTGAGACTGGTCGAAAGCGGTTCACTGCTGCCGAGCTGGCGGCCGATCGCCTCGTTGAGGCCGAGGCTCTGGATGACCGGCTTGAGGATGAGCTCCGACTGGATGGTATCGAGCTGGTCCTGGATGAAGTAAGGATCGTAATAGGGGTTGTTCTGGGCCTGGAAGAGCTTTACCTCGCCCTCGGGCTTCTCGACGCGGATCTTGGTCGTCGACAGATACCAGCGCGGGAGCAGGGCCGTGACGCCGAGGGTCGTCAGCAGCACCAGCGCGATGACAAGGAAAATCAGCGCCCGGCGCAGCCGCAGCAGGTTGAGGAAATCGGCCAGGGATGCGCGGTCCTTGCTTTCGGGAGGGGTGGCCATGCGATGGCAGTAAGTGGAAGGCGCGGGAACGTCCGCCAGCAAGTCAATTCACCATCGGGCCGGCGCGGCTCGAATCGTTACGGCGGCTTGATCTGGCGTTGGTGATTGTAGCCGGGATCGCCTTGGCTCGGCGAAGCGCGGCGCGAAGACGGCCGACCCCGGACGCCGGTCTCAGCGAGGCCGGCTACGGCTGCGCCATGCAGCACCTTTTCTGCGCGCCGCCTGCCGCATCGTCATGGTTAAGGGCACGGCGATGCGGGAGAGCCGCCGCGGCCCGGCCTCAGGTCATCTAGAAGTACAGCCGTCCGTTCACGCCGAAGCGCGTGCGGCCCTGCCGGCGGTTGGCCGCCTCGGAATGCACCCAGTCGTAGTCGTAGGTGGTGCTGACGGTGAAATTCTTGCGCGCGACGTAGGTGAGCGCCAACCCGAGCCGGGTGGCCGTCTCGCTGATGTCGGTCTGGCCGGTGCGGCCCAGCAGCGTCGAGGGTTCGACGGTGACGGAGCCGGACGCGATGACCATCGCAGTCACCGCGTGCTGCACATTGACGAAGAAGCGGTTCATCTTCGTGTCGGTGAAGAGCGCCGGGTTGTCCGTTTCCTCCAGGGAATACGTGTAGCCGGCGGCGATGAATGAGTTCTCAGTGTAGCTGTACCGGCCGGTGAGTTCCGCGTAGGGGGCGGTGGTGCCGCGCTCACCGTCGCGCCGGCGGTCCTCGAAGCCGGCGCGGCCCGTCAGGGTGAGCTGTTTGCCCGGCGAGTAGTCCAGCCCCGCGAGCAGGAAGTTTGACCGCTTGTCCTTCAGGTCGCCCACGTGGTCGTAATTGATGGCCTGGTAGCGGTACTCCCCGACCAGGGCGGTTTCCGGCAGGAACTTGTTGCTCACCTCAAGGCCGGTGAGGTGTTCCATGCGGTCGAGGCTCTGGCCGAGCGCGGCATCATCGTAGTTGAAGTAAAGGTTGCGGTATTTGAACACCAGGCCGGTCTTCTGTCCGAGCGCGGTGGTGAAGCGGCCGTCGAATTCATTGCGCGTGAACGACTGGTCCGTGTTGAGCGGGATGCCGGCCAGCAGGGACTGCGGGTTTTTCTCCACCTGAAACTCCTCGTTCAGGTCGATGTTGGAGACATCGGTGAAGGCGTGGGCCAGGCGCAGCGCGACATCGTGGCTGAGCAGCGACTTGTTGGTCGGCCGGTTGTCGAAGTAATCCAGCGTCGCCTGGTAGGAGGCGGAGACGAAGGTCTGCTGCGTCACCGAGGCGTTGAACGCCAGCTTGGGCGACACCGAGTAGACCATGCTGCCGATCGCCCCGGCCGCAGAGCCGAAGATATTGCTGTCATGGTAAACATCCGTCTCGACCGTGACGGTGAAAGCCTTGCCCTGCTCCTGTTCCGGGATCGGGGCATAAACCGCCCACGCCAATGCGGGCAGAAACACAATGCCACAGGCTGACAGGCCGATTATTTTCATAAGACCTTGAATGCGGGGGACCTCGAACAGGGACTTCCTCGTCCGGCCATTAGGGTGAAAGCCCGATGCGAGGCAATCCCTTTTACCGCAGGGGCAGGATGGCGGGATTGAGCAGGACCATGAGGTTCTCCGTGAGCTTCTGGCGGCCGGGCAGCGGGAATTCCGGGGGCATGCGTCCGGTCACGAGGCCGACATAGACCGGCCCCCAGCCCTGGTATTTCTGCGAACCCGCCTCCGGGGTGAGTCCGCCCACGGCCAGCTGGGCGAAGAACGGCCGGTCGAGCGTGACCGGCGTCAGCAGGAGCAGGCCGACCGGCTGCTCGATCATGATGGCGTAGAAATCCTTGATGCGATCGGGCTGCGCCCAGACCCGCTGCCGGCCATACCAGGCCACGCCCGCCGGCACGTCGGCCATCACGCTCATGCCCTGCAGGCCGCCGCGCCGCTCGATCTCCGCGTGGATGCGCATGAAGAGGGCCGGATAGTACGGCGGATAGTGGAACGGCGGGCCCTGCCGCGGCTGCAGCACGTCGTGCACGAGCGGCGCCGCCTGCAGCGCCAGCAGCACCGCCGCCGCCAGCCGCGCATTCGCGCCGAGCGCCGCGCTGCTCTCGACCAGCACGAAGAAAAAGCCCGCGCCGAAGATGAGCACCAGCGGCAGCAGGTAGTAGACCGGCAGGCGCAGGCTCTCGCCGGAATTAAGGAACGGCTGGCCCGCCGCCAGCAGCAGCAGCGCCGCCGTGAACACCCAGCGCACCCGGTTGGCCGCCGGACGGCGGAACTGGTAGAGCCAGCCCGCGACGAAGAATGCGACCAGGAAATAGCCGCCGCCCGACCACACCCGCTCCTTGACGTTGAGCTGCAGGCCGGTGAGGCCCTTGTTGCCGAGCTTGTTGAGCTCGAGGACCGGCGGCTCCGTCGTGAACAGCGTGCGCTGCACGGCGGGCTCGGCGGTGGGATCGCCCGCCTTGAGCGCGACATTTTGCGCGGCCAGGCCGACCGGGCTGCCGGTGAGAAGGAGATTGCGTCCGATCCACGGCGCGGCCGGCAAAACGAATCCTGCGATCACCACCGCCAGGGCGGCCCAGCGGCT
>JBAZMN010000273.1:0-3802 GCA_041649735.1 Opitutaceae bacterium
CCCGTCCGGACTGGATGCGACGATGCTGCAGCAGATCTCCGCCCTGGACGAGAACCCGGGCGAAGCGGCCAGGCCCCACCAGATCCAGCCGGTCGTGGTGAACGGGGAGCATTATCTGGCCCTGGCCGGCAGCTACGAACGGAAGGGTCCGCAGCGGGGCTTCCGCTACCTGCTGCTGTCGTCCGATGAATCGCAGCTCCGGGCCCTTGCGCAGACCCGCGCCACCCTGGTGGGGGTGAGCCTCGCCGGCATCCTGCTCAGCGGCATGATTGTCTGGTTTTTCATCCGGCGGATCACCCGGCCGCTGCTGGAACTGCGGGACAGCGCCGAGGCCATCGGCCGCGGCGATTTTTCCCGGCGGATTGAGCGTTTTTCCAACGATGAATGCGGCGAGCTGGCCGTGGCGTTCAACCACATGATCCAGAACCTGCAGAGTTCCCGCGCCGAGTTGGAGAAGACGGTCACCACGCTGCACGCCACCCAGGCCCAGCTGGTCCAGAGCGAGAAGCTGTCGGCGGTGGGCCAGTTCGTCGCCGGGGTCGCGCACGAGCTGAACAATCCCCTGACCATCGTCATCGGCTATTCCGACCTGATGAAGCAGATGGGACTGGGCGACCAGCTGCAGAAGTATCTGGACCAGATTGGCAAAAGCGCGCAGCGCTGCCACAAGATCGTGCAGAACCTCCTGAGCTTTGCCCGCCAGCACACGCCCGAGCGCCGGCCCGTCAACATCAACGAGCTCTGCGACGCCGTGGCCGAGATTCTCGTCTACGACCTGCGCACCAGCAATATCGAGATCCGCAAGAACTACCAGACGGACCTGCCGCCCATCCTCGGCGATCCGCACCAGCTGCAGCAGGTCTTCCTCAACATCATCAACAACGCGCGCCAGGCGATCGAGGCGTTCCGCCATGACGGGCAGATCCTGCTGACCACGCGCAGCCTCGGGCCGCAGGTGGAGCTGCGCATCAAGGACAACGGGCCGGGCATCTCGCGCGAGAACCTCTCGCGCATCTTCGACCCGTTCTTCACGACCAAGCCGATTGGCAAGGGCACCGGCCTCGGCCTCAGCCTCTCCTACGGCATCATTCAGGAGCACCACGGCAAAATCAGCGTGGAGAGCCAGCCCGGCGCGGGGGCCGAATTCATCATCCTGTTCCCGGTCGCCGCCGACGGGGGCGTGACGGCCAACGACGTCCGGAAGCCATCCAGTCCGCCCTTCCCGCCGTTGCAGGGCGCCGGCCAGACGGTCCTGGTGGTCGACGACGAGGAATGGATCCTGAGCCTGGTGCAGGAGCTGCTCACCCGCGAAGGCTACACGGTCGAGACGGTCTCCAGCGGACAGGCCGCCCTCGAATTGCTGGGCCGGAAGGGTTATGACCTGATCATCAGCGACTGGAAGATGCCCGGATTGAGCGGCCTGCAGATCTATGAAA
Organism: Opitutaceae bacterium; assembly: GCA_041649735.1. GTDB lineage: Bacteria > Verrucomicrobiota > Verrucomicrobiia > Opitutales > Opitutaceae > Fen-1467. The sequence goes on from JBAZMN010000273.1 coordinate 1,437, forward strand.
GCCTGCTGAGCCGCGATCCCGCCATGGCGCGGCGCATCCTGTTTATGACGGGCGACGTGATCAGCGAATCCTTCAAGGGGTTTCTGCAGAAGTATTCCCGGGCCTGCCTGCCCAAACCGTTTTCCCTGCGGGAATTTCAGGCGGCGGTCACCCGCATGACCGCCGGCAGCTGACCTGGGCCGCGGCCGGCGGCAGCGGTTTATGTTTTCTCGCCGCCGTCCTGGTATCGGGTAGCGCCGGCCGCCGTCACTCCCCGCTTGGCGCCTTCAGCACGACCGCGCCCGGAAACATCCGCCGCAGCGCCTCCTGGACCAGGCGCAGGTTTTTCACCGAGCCCTGCGCATGAAACGGCACCGTGCCCCAGTCCGGCGAGTAGATGCAGTAGCGGCCGTGAAACATGAACACCACCGCCGCACTCCGCTTCGGCGTTCCGTCCGCGAGGTAGGAAAACCGCACCAGGTTCACCGGCCGGTGCCGCGCCAGTTTTTCGGCCACGAGACTGGCGTCGCGCCACGCGCCGTCCTCATCCAGCAGCACCGCCGCCGGCGGCTCGGCCTCGGGCGATTGCGGGAAATCAAAACGGTAGAGCGGATCGCGTGAGATGATGCGTGGATACTTCACCAGGACCAGCCGCGACACCCGGTCCACGTCGTCGCGCTGCGCCGGCGGCAGGTCGAGCGGGAAAAAGCCGTAGTTGACGTCCCACGTCCAGAGCCGGTCCTTGAACTCGAAGACCGCCACGGCGTGCCCGGCCACCACCTCCTCGGCCTCCTTTGCGCCCCACTGCAGCACCCGCACCCAGGCGTCCCCGCCGAAACGCTCCCGGAACTGGTCGTAGAAATAAACCGACTCGACCAGGCAGCCGTTGGCCACATTGAGCCGCGCATGCGGAAACGGCGGCGCGGGACGGCCCGCAGCGGTGAGGACCGTCGCCGAAGCCGCGAAGCAGATGAGGGCAAGGGCGCGTCTGATCATGGCACGATGATGAAAACAAAAGCCCGGCCGGTGTCCATCCGGGTTCAAAGACAGGTGGAGCCCGCCGTCCCTGGCAGGCTTGGGACCTGCCGGGACGGCAGGTTCCACCCACCGGTTCGTTTGGCTCTCGCCACCACCGGGATCCACACGCACGCTTCACTCCCGATGGCCGAGCTTTTCGACAAGAACAAACGCATCCTCATCGCCTACCTGGTGGGCGTGCAGACGGCGCACCTGCCGCCCGGCGAGGGGGCCGAGCTGCTCGCGGAGCTGCGGGAGCTGGTGGAAAACCTCGGCCTCGCCATCGCCGGCAGCGACCTCGTGTCGCTGCGCCAGCCCGCCCCCGCGTTTTTTCTCGGCCGGGGCAAGGTGGGCGAGGTGATCGCCCGGGCCAAGGCCGCCGGCGCCGATGTCATCGTCATCGACGAGACGCTCTCGCCCGCCCAGCAGCGCAACTGGGAGGCGGAGTCCGGCATCGCCGTCATCGACCGCCAGGAGGTCATCCTCGAGGTGTTCGCCGACCGGGCGCACACCCGCGAGGCCATGCTGCAGGTGGAGCTCGCCCGCCAGGAATACTTTCTCCCGCGCCTGAAACGCGCCTGGACGCACCTCTCGCGCCAGCGCGGACGCGGCGCCCTCGGCGGCGAGGGCGAGACGCAGCTCGAGCAGGACCGGCGCACCGTGCGCGACCGCATCGCCCACCTGCGCGACGAGCTGGCCGAGGTGCGCCGGCAGCGCGGCGTGCAGCGCCAGCGCCGCCTGCGCGTGCCCGTGGCCACCTGCGCCATCGTCGGCTACACCAACGCCGGCAAGTCCTGCCTGCTCAACCGCCTCACCGGCGCGCGGGTGCTCGTCGAGGACAAGCTCTTCGCCACGCTCGACCCGACCACGCGACAGCTCGCGCTGCCCAACAATCAGAAGGTGCTCGTCACCGACACCGTCGGCTTCATCCGCCGCCTGCCGCACGGCCTGGTCGAGTCGTTCAAGGCCACGCTGGAGGAGGTGGTCGTGGCCGACTTCCTCATCCACGTGCTCGACGTGACCGACCCCAATGTCGACCGGCACCAGGCCACCACCCTGAGCGTGCTGGCCGAGCTCGGAGCCGACAAAAAAAACCTTCTCACCGTCTTCAACAAGACCGACATCGCCGATCCCGCCACGCTCGAGTCGGCGCGCCTGCTGGCGCCCCATGCCCTCTTCGTCAGCGCCAGGACCGGCGCCGGGATCGAGGCACTCCTCAAACATTGCGCCGACCTCATCGCCCGCGAACTCGGCGCCACAGAGCTGCTCGTACCGACCGACCGCTACGACATCATCGCCCGCCTGCATCAGGTCGGCCACATCCACTCGCAGGAGCTGCGCGACGACGGCGTCCACATTCAGGGCCGCTT
>JBAZMN010000274.1:0-3799 GCA_041649735.1 Opitutaceae bacterium
CATGGGAGGAAAATTCAACGAAGGCCGTCCCGGCGTCAATCTGCGAGCAGGTCAGCCGCAGCACCGCATCACAGCCAACGGAACCGTACACCGAGCACGTACTATGGTCGCGCGGCCGGGCTGTTTTTTTGCACCCAGGCGTCGTATGCCTTGCGCGGCATAAATCGCAGCGAGGCGGAGTTGATGCAATAACGCAGCCCGGTGGGCGCCGGGCCATCGTCAAAGACGTGCCCGAGATGGGCGCCGTCGACCGCGCAGTGCACCTCGGTGCGGACCATCCCGTAGCTGCTGTCCGTCTCCTCGGTGACGAACTTCGGCTCGACCGGCTTGGTGAAGCTCGGCCAGCCCGTGCCGCTGTCGAACTTGTCGCGGCTGTCGAACAGCGGCGTGTCGCTGCAGACCGAGAAATAGACGCCGTCTTCATGATGATTCCAGTAGGCGTTGCGGAAGGGCGGCTCGGTGCCCTGTTGCCGCGCCACCCGGTACTGCTCGGGCGTGAGGAGGACGCGCCACTCCGCGTCGGTGTGCTGGACGCGGGTCTTGCTCATGTCGATGACAACGTGGGAGGGCAGGCCGCAGGCGGATTTATCACCATCGATGGTGCAGGCGGCACCGGAGGCGGGTGGGGAGGATTTCATGATAATGTCGGCGGCGGGACTGCGCACCGGGGCCCAGATCAGCAAAGCGGGCAGCAGCACGGGGGCGAGGCGAACGGTGGTGGCACGACGCATGGAGAAAGAAAACCGGGACATCGAGGAATGACAAACAGCGGAAGCTTGATTGCTCCACGCCCAAGGGTAGGAGATCCACCCGCCGGATGTATTCCCGCCGGCGTCAGTGCCGCGGGGTGGTGTGCCGGCGGTGCAGGACCACGTGGTTGCCGTCGGGATCTTCAAAGCGCGCGAATTTGCAGACGCCGGTGTCGACCGGTTCGAGCAGGAACTTCACCCCGCGGGCCTTGAGGTGGGCGACGGTCTCCTCGAACTGGTCGGTCTCCAGCGCCGCCGCCCCGGCTTTCGCCCCCGGCTGCATCCCCTCCATGATGCTGGAAAGCGCGAGGGTGGCGGGGCCGACATCGTACTCCACCCATTTGTCCTCCCAACAGTGCCCTTCCGTCAGGCCCAGCACGCCGCCGTAAAAAGCCCGGCTCCGGGCCATCTCGCGGACGGGGTAGACAAAAAAGGAAATTCCGGTGAACTTCGGTTGCATTCCGTCAGATTGCCGGTTCCGGCGCCGGACGTCAGCAACGGATTCGCTCCGGCGTGCACGGGGATTGCGCTTGTCACCGCCTGCCGTCCACCCTCTTTTTCCCCCGACACCGCACCTCATGGCCAATCACAATTACACCGAAGCCAGCATCAAAACCCTCTCCTCGACCGAGCATATCCGGCTGCGTCCGGGCATGTACATCGGGCGTCTCGGCAGCGGCGGCCACGCCGAGGACGGCATCTACGTGCTGCTCAAGGAGACCATCGACAATGCCGTCGATGAATTCACCATGGGCTACGGCAAGAAGATCGAGATCGATCTCACCGACCGGGCGGTGCGCGTGCGCGACTACGGCCGCGGCATCCCGCTCGGCAAGGTCCTCGAATGCGTCTCGGTCATCAACACCGGCGCCAAGTACGACTCCGAGACGTTCAAGAAGGCCGTCGGCCTCAACGGCATCGGCCAGAAGGCGGTCAACGCGCTGTCGGTTGCCTACCGGGTGCAGGCCGTGCGCGACGGGCAGGCCAAGGTCGTCGAGTTCACCCGCGGCAAGCTGAAGCGGGATCACAAGGTTGCGCGCACCGGCGAACGCAACGGCACCATTGTCGAGTTCACGCCCGACGAGACGCTGTTCGGTGCCGACTTCCGCTTCCGCGCCGAGTTCATTGAGGATCTGCTCTGGAAGTACGCCTACCTCAACCGCGGCCTCACGCTCACGTTCAACGGCAAACCGTTCAAATCCGAGCACGGCCTCAGGGACCTCCTCGAAAAGAATCTCAGCGGCGACATCCTTTATCCGATCATCCATCTCGAAGGGGACGACATCGAGATCGCCTTCACCCACGGTGCGCACTACGGCGAGGAGTACTACTCCTTCGTCAACGGCCAGCACACCACGATGGGCGGCACCCACCAGCAGGCCTTCCGCGAGGCCGTGGTCGAGGTGCTGCGCAACTTCTACAAGAAGGATTACGACGCCGCGGACGTGCGCCAGTCGATCATCGCCGCCGTGGCCGTCCGGGTCATCGAACCGGTGTTCGAATCGCAGACCAAGACCAAGCTCGGTTCGGCCGACCTCGGCCCCGGCGGCCCGCCCATCCGGCAGTTTATCGGCACATTCGTCCAGCAGCAGCTCGACGCCTGGCTCCACCGCCACCGCGAGACGGCCGAGGCCCTGAAGCGCAAGCTCGAGGAGAACGAGCGCGAGCGCAAGGAGCTGGCCGGCATCCGCAGCCTCGCCCGCGAGCGCGCGAAAAAAGCCTCGCTCCACAACCGCAAGCTGCGCGACTGCCGCCTGCACCTCGGCGACCGCGACGAGCGGGCGGAGCAGAGTACACTCTTCATCGTCGAGGGCGACTCCGCCTCCGGTTCGCTCACGGCCTGCCGCGACGTGCAGACCCAGGCGGTTTTCGCCCTCAAGGGCAAGCCGCTCAACACCTACGGTCTCTCCAAAAAGGTCATCTACGAAAACGAGGAGTTCCACCTCCTGCAGGCGGCGCTCAACATCGAGGAGGGACTCGACGGCCTGCGCTATGGCCGCGTCGTGGTCGCCACCGACGCCGACGTCGACGGCATGCACATCCGGCTGCTGCTGCTCTCGTTTTTCCTGCAGTATTTCCCCGAACTCATCGCCGGCGCCCGTTTGTTCATCCTCGAGACTCCGCTTTTCCGCGTGCGCAACAAAAAGGAGACGATCTACTGCTACTCCGAGCCAGAGAAGCAGGCCGCCCTGGCGAAACTCGGCTCCGGCGCGGAGATCACGCGTTTCAAAGGTCTGGGCGAGGTTTCGGCCGGTGAGTTCAAGGACTTCATCGGCGAAGCCATGCGGCTCGAGCCGGTTACGCTGGCCCACTTGCATAACAGCGACGAGCTGCTTTCTTTCTTCATGGGCAAAAATACCCCGGAGCGGCAGGAGTTCATCATCGACAACCTCAAGGTCGAAAAGGATCTGGTGGAAACGTGAGCTGGTCCGCCATAAGGCCACCGCCGGGACCGGCCCGATCCCGCCACCCCCATGCCAGCGTCTGCTGACCAGCACCGTGTCCGGCCAAGCCTCCGGGAACGGTTGGCCCGTGCGCTGCCCTTTGGATTGGGCTGGCGCAAGCCGAAGCATTTTCGCGACATGCTGGTGGTGGCCTGGCGCAATCGCGACAACCCCGGCTACGCCTGGAAAATCCTCACCCAGGGCGTGTGCGACGGCTGTGCCCTCGGTGTGGCCGGGTTCCACGACTGGACGATTCCCACGGTCCACCTGTGCATGACGCGGCTGAATCTGTTGCGGCTCAACACCGCGGGCGCGTTCGATCCGGCCGTGCTTGCCGACGTGGACAAGCTGGCCGGACACGACAACCGCCGGCTGCGCGAATTGGGGCGGCTGCCCCATCCGATGGTGCGGCGGCGGGGCGAGCGTGGATTCAGACGCGTTTCCTGGGAGGAAACCGTGACCCGGCTGGGAGCACGGTTGCGGGCCACCGATCCGCAGCGGCTGGCCTTCTTCATCACCTCGCGCGGGGTGACCAACGAGGTCTACTATATGGCCCAGAAGGTCGCGCGTTTTCTCGGGACCAACCATGTCGACAATGCCGCGCGC
>JBAZMN010000275.1:0-3798 GCA_041649735.1 Opitutaceae bacterium
GCCCTGGTGATTCCACGGGGACATGCACTGTGGGAGGCCCGGGCCACCCAATCCTATCGCCTGGTGCACGAAGGCCTGGCGCAGGCGCTGCGTGAACTCGGCCAGCCGGCAGTGGTGAAGACGCAGGTCGAACCGGCGGAATCCGCCGGTCCCGGCGTCTGCTTCCAGCGGGCGGAGCTGTATGACGTCATCCACGAGGGCACGGGTGATAAGATCGCCGGCGCCGCCCAGAAGCGGAACAAGCACGGGCTGCTCTTCCAGGGTTCGATCTGGAAACCGGCCGTGCAACCGCTCGATTGGGATGTTTTTGGCGGACGATTCATCGCCGCGTTGGCGCAAGCCGTGGGCATCCCGGCGACCCCCACGCCCTGGCCCGCGCTGAACGAGGACGAGGTCAGCGGCCTGATCGAGCAATACGCCGCGCCGGAATGGCTGGAGTATCGCTGAGGCCTATTCCGTGGTCTCCCTCCGCAGCGTGATGACGCACTCGAGGTGGCGCGTCTGGGGAAAGAGGTCGAAGGGCTGGACGGCAGTGAGCCTGTAGCCGGCGGCGAGAAAGCGCGTCAGGTCGCGCATCTGCGTGGCGGGATCGCACGAGACGTATACCACCGACCGCGGGCCAAAGGCGAACAGCTGCCGCAGGAACGACTCGTCGCAGCCCTTGCGCGGCGGGTCGATGACGACGACGGTGTCGCCCGGCGGGAAGTCGAGTCCGGCAAAAATCGCCGCGGCGTCGCCGGCGAGGAAGGAGGCGTTGGCCATGCCGTTGGCCGCGGCGTTTTCGCGGGCGAACCGGATGGACGTCTCGCTGATCTCCACGCCGGCCACGCGCTCGAACTTCGTGGCCGCCACCAGCGCGAAGAGCCCGCTGCCGCAGTAGGCATCGACGAGAAACCGCGCGCCGCCGGCGGCCGCCTGGTCGCGGACATAGCCGACGAAGGCCGGCAGGATGAACGGATTGTTCTGGAAGAAATCCCGCGCGAGAAAACGCAGGCGGAGCGCTCCGCGGGCCGGCAGATTCGTGCGCTCGTTCGGGGTGGAACCCGCCGTCCCGGCGGGTTTTTCGACCGGCGCGGCCGTGCGCCCGTCGGTTGTAGCCCGGGTCGCCTGCCGTGAGCATGTCGAATCGGCCGACTCCGGTCTGCTACCCGCAGCCTTGGCGAAGGATAGTCCGGCCTCAGCGAGGCCGGCTACAGGGATCTCCTCAGTGATGATCGCGTCGTAGTCGGTGGTCACCACGCCGGAAGCCTCACGCAGCAGGAGGGTGGCTCCGCGTGGATATGCGCCTGCCGCCATCTTGGCTCCGATCTCGGCGCGCACCTCCGTGAGGCGCCGGTTGATGGCGTCGGTCGCGATCTCGCACCGCGGCACGTCCACGATCTCATGACGGGTCCCTTGCTTCAGAAACCCGATGGGAGATCCCGTCGAAGGTCGAAGGTCGAAAGTCAAAGGCGGCGCCGATGGATTCGTCTCCGTGATGGATTCGCCGGTTCTTGATACTTGCTCCTTGGAACTTGGGCCTTCGTTTTCGCGCCGGGGCGCGGCAAAGTGCGGCGTGATCTTCGAGCGGTACCCGAACTCCCGCGGCGAGGCGATGACCGGCGCGACCGCAAACTCGATGCCGGCCAGATGCTGGAGCAGCTCGCTCACCTGGCGCTGTTTCCACCGCAGTTGCTCGGCGTACGCCAGATTCTGGTACTGGCAGCCGCCGCAGCGGCCGAACAGCGGGCAGCGGGGCGCCACGCGGTGCGGCGAAGGGGTCAGCACCTCGACCAGATCGGCTTCGGAGTAGTTCGGGTGGTTGCGAAACACCCGCGCCCGCACCCGTTCGCCGGGCAGCGCAAAGGGGACCATGATGACCCAGCCGGCGGCCTTGGCCGCCGGAAGTTTCAAGTCACAAGTTTCAGGTCCCAAGTGGTCAGCCAACGGCACGCGGCCGAGGCCGGCGCCGAGGTTGGTGAGCGTGGCGATCTCGACCTCCAGCTCCTGGTGGTAGGCGAACGGACGGTCGTTGAATTTTTTACGGCCCACGGATGGGACAGAATGAACAGAATCGACCAAATGGAAGCCAGAAACCTCACCTTCCTCCTGTTCATTTTATGAATTCTGTCTAGAGAACAGCTGTGCCGCCGGAAAAGATTACCAGCCTGCAGAACCCCCGGATAAAACAACTCGTAAAGCTGCGCGACCGTCGGTCGCGTGACGAAGCGGGATTGTTTCTGGTTGAAGGCTACCGTGAGGTGAAGCGGGCGCTGGCTGCCGGAGTGAAGCTGACCGAGCTCTACAGCGGCCCCGACTGGTTTCTGGGTGAGAACGAACCGGCGCTCATCGAGGAGGCGCAGCGCGCCGGTGCGCCGGTGTTCGAACTGTCGAAGGAGGCGTTTGCCAAGGTCTCCTACCGCGACCGGCCCGACGGCCTGCTGGCGGTGGCACCGCAATGGCAGCGCACGCTCGACGACCTGGACAAGGTTGTAGCTGGCCTCGGTGAGGCCGGCTCTCCGGGGCCGACGACCCCGGCTACCGCGCCCTTCCTCCTCGTGATTGAAGCCATCGAAAAACCCGGCAACCTCGGCACCATTCTGCGCAGTGCCGACGCGGCGGGCGTCGACGCGGTCATTGTCTGCGATCCGGTCACCGACATCTTCAACCCCAATGTCGTGCGCTCGTCGACCGGAGTGTTGTTCTCGATGCCGGTGGTGGTGGCGGCCGGCGTGGAAGTGCGGGCCTGGCTGCGGGCCCGCGGCATCCGGGCGGTGGCCACGACCCCAGCGGCGCCGGCGCTCTACACCAGCACCGACCTGCGCGGTCCGCTGGCGATCGTCATGGGCAGCGAGCAGTACGGGCTGAGCGAATTCTGGCTGAAGGAGAGCGACCGGCTCGTGCGCATCCCCATGGCCGGCCAGGCCGACTCGCTCAACGTGGCCATGGCCGCGATCATCACGCTCTTCGAGGCCGTCCGGCAACGGGACGCCAATTCCGTTTAGGAGGCGCGCTGGAGCAAGTTCACTTTTTCGGCGGCAATTCCCGGATGAAGGCCCACGAGACCTCGGCCGTCTGGTCGTTGTCGTAATGCACGTAGAATCCGCTGCGCGTCCAGTCCTCAATCTCCAGGCGAACGAACTTGGCTTTGGGCGAGATTTTATTCGCGCGGCGAATCGCTGGGTGCGGTTCAAGCAGGCAGAGGCCGTCCTCAAACTCTACGTCAAAGGCATCCTCCCAGCTCAGGTAACGGACGTTCTTGATCTTCGAGAACTTCCCGGTGCCAAACGGTACTTTGGCGGTGGTGGCGGAAGTTTTCATAGCCGTCCCTCGTTCTGTAATTCACGGATCAAGTCAAGAATTCTACGCTCAATCTTGGGAATGTCCATCGGCCGCATCGTTTCGAGGTTCACACGGGTGATCAGCCGGCCGGTCTTGTCGAAAACATGGACGTGACGCGGGGGATGATCGCCAATCCACCAGATGAACGTGTAGCCGCCGCGGCGGATTTTTCCCATAACAACTGGAAATTGCCTATATTGCGTAGCGCCAACCCGGACTAAATACAAGGATCGAACCTCTTCGTCTGGCGCGGTTTTGGCCGCGATCATCACGCTCTTCGAGGCCGTCCGGCAGCGCACGGCAGCAAACTCCAGCTAAACCGTCGCGCGGATCTCGTTGGCGGGAGTTCGTAGATGGCGCCCAGTAGCCTTGCGCTCACGTTTTTTGCGCTGCTTGGCGAGCAGCAGCAATAGCCGCAAGGATAGTTTCTTTCTCCTGCGCTTCGAAAAACCACCAATTCGTGCTCCAAACGCGATG
>JBAZMN010000276.1:0-3796 GCA_041649735.1 Opitutaceae bacterium
CACCTCGGCGCCGGTGCGGCTGGTCACGCCCGATCCGGCGCTTTCCGACGGCAGCATGAGCTCCATTGCACCGGAGACGGTGCTGGCGGCCTGGCGGAAGCTGCTTCCTGCCTGACGCCATCGGGGGCTCCCGGTTTCCTGAATTAGGCGTTGCCGCTGCCGCGGGTGCACCGCACGGTTGTTTTGACCCATCCGTGATGCCTCTGCTCGAAGTCAAAGACCTCCGCACTTTCTTTCATACGCGCAATGGGGTGTATCGCGCGGTCGACGGCGTCAGCTTCGCCCTGCAGAAAGGCGAGACCCTGGGCATCGTCGGCGAATCGGGCTCGGGCAAGTCAGTCACCTGTTATTCGATCATGGGCCTGGTGCCCCAGCCGCCCGGCCGCATCGAGAGCGGCACGGCCATGTTCGACGGCACGGAGTTGCTGCGCTGTCCGCCGCGGACGGCGCGCGCCATCCGCGGCAAACGCATGGCGATGATCTTCCAAGACCCGATGACGTCGCTCAACCCCTACCTTCGCGTCTCCGAGCAGCTGATCGAGCCGCTGCTCATCCACGAAAAGATCTCGCGGGCCGCGGCCCTGCGGCGCGGCCTGGAGATGCTGGAGGCGGTCGGCATCAACGATGCGGCGAAGCGCATCCATCACTATCCGCACGAATTTTCCGGCGGCATGCGCCAGCGCGTGATGATTGCCATGGCCCTCATCACCCGGCCGGAGCTGCTGATCGCGGACGAACCGACCACGGCGCTCGACGTGACCGTACAGGCGCAGATCCTCGAACTGATCCGGCGTCTCCAGCGCGAATTCGGCATGGCGGTCATCTTCATTACGCACGACCTGGGCGTGATCTCCGGCCTCTGCGACCGCGTGCTGGTGATGTACGCCGGCCGGGTCGTGGAAAGCGCCGGGGTCCGCCCGCTTTTCTACCAGCCGCGCCATCCCTACACCCGGGCGCTGCAGCGCTCGATTCCGTCCCTCCAGCCAAAGGGCGCCGAACTGTTCACCATCCCGGGGCTGCCGCCTGATCTCTCCCGGCTGCCCGCCGGCTGCGCTTTCGCGCCGCGGTGCGAATTGGCGACGGCTTCCTGCCAGGCCCGGGATCCGGCTTTGCTGGAGCTCGCGCCCGGCCACGCCTCGGCCTGCCTGCGCGTGCAAGCCGGGGAGATCTGATTTTGACCGCGGATGAGCTGATGAGCACAGATAGAATGATCCATCCGGAGATAACCCATCTGTGAAAATCTGTGTCATCCATGCTTAACACCGCTTCCTCATGCCCGACCCGATCCTTGAACTGAAAAACGTCCAGACCCACTTCCCGGTCCACCGGGGCCTGGTCTTCCGGCGGCGGGCCGGCCTCGTGAAGGCGGTCGATGGCGTGAGCCTGAGCCTGCAGCGGGGCGAGGTGCTGGGTCTCGTCGGAGAATCGGGTTGCGGCAAATCCACGCTCGCCCGCACCATCCTGCAGCTCGTGCCGCCCACCGGGGGTACGATCACGCTGGAGGGCCGGAATCTCACCGCCGCCGGTCCCGCGGAGATCAAGGCCTCGCGCCGCGCGTTGCAGATGGTCTTCCAGGATCCCTATGCCTCGCTCAACCCGCGCCTGACGGTTTTCGCCGCGCTCGCGGAGCCCATGCTGGTGCACCAGGTGTGCAAACCATCGGAGGTCGCCGGCCGCGTGGCCGAGCTCATGCAGCTGGTCGGCCTGGCGCCGCGCTTCATGCGGAAATACCCGCACGAGTTCTCCGGCGGCCAGCGGCAGCGCATCGCCGTGGCCCGCGCCCTGGCGCTGCGGCCCCGGATCGTCATTGCCGACGAGCCGGTTTCGGCACTCGACGTCTCCATTCAGGCCCAGATTCTGAATCTGCTCGCGCAGCTCGTGCGTCAGATGCACCTCAGCCTTGTCTTCATCGCGCACGATCTTTCGGTGGTGAAGCATGTCTCCGACCGGATCGCCGTCATGTACCTGGGCCGGATCGTCGAGCTCGGCCCGGCCGCCGATGTGATCGAGCGGCCGCGGCATCCCTACACCCAGGCGCTGGTCAGCGCCATTCCAACGCCCGATCCCGATGTTGAGCGCGCCCGGCAGCGCATCGTGCTGCCCGGCGATCCGCCCTCGCCGCTCCACCCCCCCGCCGGCTGCGCCTTCCATCCACGCTGCCCCTTTGCGCAGGAAAAATGCAAACTTGGCGTGCCTCCACTCGAGCACCTCGCCGACGGCCGCGAGGTCGCCTGCATCCGTGTGGAGGAGCGCTTGCAGCCGCCAGGGACATTGACGAGCACCCCCTGACTCCACCGCTTAACCCGCCCAACGGGGCGTCTCTTGTCCACTCCGGCATGGATCCGGCTGGGGCGGCCGGCGCCTCCGAGGCAGGTTACGCCGGGTGGGAGCCGGCTTTGCCGAGGCCAGCCGACGGTAGTCCACGGGCGAGAGGCCGAATTTTCGGGTAAAGACCCGCGTAAAATAGGACGGGCTGGAAAAACACAGGCGGGCGGCCACCTCTTTCACCTCGAGCGGCGTGTCGATCAGAAGTTGCACGGCCTCGTCAAGGCGTCGTCGCTCCATGAAGGCGAAGGGCGTCACGCCGAGGGCCTGCTGGAATCGCCGGAGGAAGTGCTCCGCCTGCCAGCCAGCCTGCTGCGCCAGCGTGGCCAGGGGCGGATTGTCGAGGTAATGGCGTTCCATGAAATCCAGCGCATTCCGGAGCTGCGGCGGCATTCCCGGCCCAGCCGTCGTCTCGGCGTGGTGCTCCAGCACTTCGCCCAACACCCCCAGCAGCACCCCCAGGACCCGGAGATATATCTCCAGCCGGGCGTCGGGACGGAGTCCGCACAGGTCGAGATAGGATTCCGCAGGCTGATCGAAAAGTTTCCGGACTTCCTCCAGTCCTGCCGCCCGCCAGTTCCGACGGACGCATGGCAGGCAGACCGCGGGCGGCAGCCGTTCGAGACGCATCCGCAGCCACCACGCCGTCGTTTGGAAATGGAGCCAGTCCACCACCATGCAACGGGGGCAAACCTGACGGAGCATCCGGTAGCCGTTGATGATATAAATATGGCCGGGAAGCAGCCCTTGTTCGCCGGTGTCAGTGATGATCGTGCCCGAACCCCGGCGGACATAATACAGTTTCCAACACTGGTTGAGCGGCGTCGCGCCGAGCGTCCAGGCGGGCGTGCAATGCGCGTGACCGCCGGCAAAGATGGTACAGCCGTTGATCCACATCGTCAGGTGTTGGTATTGGAGCAAGATCCGGCATCGGGTCAACCGGGTAACCCCGGCGCCCGGAAACCCGAGCGCCGCCCCGGCCGGGTGCAGCCGGCTCCGGATTTGGAGGTCAAGAATGTGCATCGGAAACGCAAGATCGTGCATTTGAAAGGTCGTGCGCCCGAAAGCGCGGCCGGCAGCATCGAGCCACGGCGCGGTTCGCGCCCGGATCATGCTCCACCCCCATCCCGCCGCCTGCACCCCATGACCGCCAAAGAACGCATGCTACGGGCGCTCGCCCGCGAAAAACCCGACCGACTGCCAGTCACGGTTCACCAGTGGCAGCAATATCACCTCGACACCCACCTCGGGGGCATGGATGCGCTGGACGCGTTCCGGCACTGCGGGTTGGATGCCTCGATCCAATATTTTGAGGCGATGGGGCAGTTTTGGATTCCGAACGCGGAAAAGTATCTCGTCTCCACGCCGGATTGGCGCGAGGAGATCGAGATCGTGCGGGACGACCCGAACGACAAGCTGCTCAACCACACCATCACGACCCCCGGCGGCCGGCTCACTTACAAGACCGGCG
>JBAZMN010000277.1:0-3787 GCA_041649735.1 Opitutaceae bacterium
TCTCCCGGGAATTGAAGTGGGAATATGAAACCCGCGGCACCAAGGAATTCCTCATCTATTTCTTCACCAACTTCGTGATGCCCGACTTCGCGGCCCGCTATCCCAACTCCACGATGGAGGATCGGGCCATTTACCTGCCGAAATTTCAGGATGGTTCGATCTTGATCTTCACGCTGCTGCCCGGCGGCTCCTTTTTCGCACAGCGGATACAATTGGCCCCCTCGCAGGCGCCCGTGGTCGCCAAGCGGGGCAACCTGTGCTTCGTCAAATCCAACTGGGTGTTCGTGCTCAGCACTGAATTGGCCGAGCGGGCGCTGGAAGGGTCGGCCTATCATAAGACCGTCGCCGAGGAGAACGCCCTGCTGCGCCAACGCCTGCTCGATCTCGTGGGCCAGATGCAGTTCACCCCTCCGCCGGTGGAGACCGGCCATTGATTTTGCCCAGGGCGGCTGCACCGTTTCCGTTCCGCGCCGGCGGCCGCCGGCCATGGATGCGATGTTGGCGGGCGGCGACCCTGCTGGGAGGTGCGCTGGGTTGCCTGCTCCTCGGCGGCTGCATCTACCTGCGGCTGCTGGAGGTGAAAAACCAGCTGGCCGACTTTGACCGCTATTTTGAAACGGACCTGCGGGACGGCCTGAAGCTTACCTGCCGGACACCGGTCCTCCTCGATGAGGACATGGCCTTCTTTCATCTCGCGCCGGAATCGCGCCAGCGCGTCGGCGTGGCGGAGCGCTGGCATTTCCGGTGGGTGAAGGACGGTACGGCGCCGGCGGGGCAGTCCGGGTCGGATGAGATCGCCATGGATCTCATCTTCGTCAACCACCGGCTGACCCGGGTACGGCTGCCTGAGCGCCTGTTTGCCTTCGTGCCCAAGCATTTCTTCCTCACGGTCGTCCGCGCCTTCGGCCAGGCCCAGATCGACCGGGAGCACCGCACCGCCCGCGCCAGTGTGCACGAGGTCCTCGGACCGGACAAAATTCCGCCTCCACCGACCGGGCAGGAACTCCAGGCTCAGCTGGGCGCACCGATCGAGACGCAGGAGACTCCGGCCGGCTTGATCTGGCGTTATGCCTACAAACCCGCCTCCGCGGACCAGCATGCCGGCCGCATCGAAGCCACGTTCACCCTCGATCCCGTCACGCACAACCTGCGGCGGATCCAGGCCCGGATTATCGAGCTTACCTTTGATGTCGTACTTGTTGGCTCGACGCCTCCGTCTCCGGCGGACATGAAACCCGCTGACCATGGCGCTGCCCAGTAAACCAAGTCCGCTGGTCCGCGATGCCGTCGAGGCCGACCTGCCCGTCATCGTCGCCATCTACAATGCCACCATTCCCGGCGGCCTGGTGACCGCCGACACCACCCCGGTGACGGTGGAGCAGCGCCGGTCCTGGTTCCGGACGCACACGCCGGATCGGCGGCCGATCTGGGTCGTGACGGATGAACACGATACGGTCTGCGCCTGGTTCAGCTTCAGCGATTTTCATCCGCGTCCGGCCTATCATCCCACCGCCGAGATCAGTCTCTACGTGGCCGAATCAAGCCGCCGTCAGGGATTGGGCGATCTGCTGCTGCAGCGCGCCATCGAGCGCGCGCCGGCGTTCGGCCTCAAGGTGCTGGTGGGCCTCGTCTGGGCGCACAACGAACCCAGCCTGCGCCTCTGCGCCAAGTACGGCTTCGAACGGTGGGGGCACCTGCCCCGCGTCGCGCTCCTCCACGGCCTCGAGCGCGACCTCATCATCGTCGGCCGCCGGGTTGCACCCTGAGTCTGCCTGGCGCGAGTGACGAGGCGACCCGGAACCCATCCTCCACCTTGCCTATGCTTGAACTCAGACCGGCCTGTGAGCACTGCAGGAAAACCCTGCCCCCTGATTCACTGGAGGCCCGCATCTGCAGCTATGAATGCACGTTTTGCGCAAGCTGCGTCGAGACCGTGCTGTTCAACGTTTGCCCGAATTGCGGGGGAGGCTTTGTTCCGCGACCGGTTCGACCGGCGACAAATTGGAAGGACGACAATTTCCTGGGGAAGGATCCGGCGAGCAGCACGGTCAGACATCGCCCAGTCGACGCGGCGGTCCATGCGAAGTTTGCCGCGGTCATCAGAACCATCCCGCCTGCAGACCGATAGTTTTCTCCTCGTGCCAACGTCGGCTGACCAGAGCGCTGCAGCGGACCACCGCCCCGCTGGGCAGTCGCACGGTTTGGGATATTTCAACGCAACCACTGCCATCCGGGCGGACTTGCGTGCCCGTGGGTTTCCGACGAAGTTGCAGCCATGCCCGATCCTACTTTTGGTCTCGTCGTCCATGGCGGCGCCGGGGTCATTCTCCGCCAGGATCTGACGCCCGAACTCGAGGCCCAATACCGCACCCAGCTCGACGCCGCGCTCGCCGCCGGCTACGGCGTGCTGGAGCACGGCGGCGCCAGCCTCGAGGCCGTGGTTGCCGCGATCAAGGTCATGGAGGATTCGCCGCTCTTCAACGCCGGCCACGGGGCGGTCATGAACGCCGAGGGGGTCTGCGAACTCGATGCCTCGATCATGGACGGACTGACGCTCGACGCCGGCGCGGTCGCCGGCCTCCAGCACATCCGCAACCCCATTGTCCTGGCGCGCGACGTCCTTGAACGGACTCCGCATGTCATGCTGATCGGCGATGGCGCCGAGGCATTCGCCCGACAGATCGGCTACAAATTCGTTCCGAACGAGTATTTTCAGACCGAGCGGCGCCGCCGGCAGCTCGAACTGGCCCGGGAGCTCGAGAAAAAATCCGGCTCCCGCCGGCCCGCGGGACGCAAGGAGCGCGTCACTTTCGCCACGGTGGACGACAACAAGTTCGGGACGGTCGGCTGCGCGGCGCTGGACCGGAAAGGCAATCTCGCCGCCGGCACCTCGACGGGCGGCATGACCAACAAGCAGTACGGACGCGTGGGCGACTCCCCCATCATCGGGGCCGGCACGTATGCGAAGAACGCGACCTGTGCGCTCTCGGCGACCGGCCATGGCGAGTATTTCATCCGCTCGGTCCTCGGCCACAACGTCTCCGCCCTCATGGAATACAAGGGCCGGCCGCTCACTGAGGCCGCCAGTGAAGCGCTCCGTCAGCTGACCGAACTCGGCGGCACCGGCGGACTCGTGGCCATCGACCGCCTCGGCCACGTCGCCATGCCGTTCAACACGCCCGGCATGTACCGCGGCTGCCACGTCGCCGGACAGCCGGCGGCCGTCGAAATCTTCGGCCCGGGGAACCGGGCGCAGCCCGTCCGGTCGTAGCGCAGGCTTTCCGCCTTCGCGGCGGCCGATCGGATCAGCCGAGCTGGCGCTGCCGGGGAAAGATGGGCCGGAGCGCCAGACTGAGCTGGTCCTGCAAGGCCTGGAATTCGTGATAACGCGCCGCGTTGGCCTTGTCGGGCCGACAGCGGGTAGCTTCATCAAGAGCCACGATACCGGCGGTGAAATCGGTAAGCTTGGCCTTCTCCCCGTCGAGCAGCGCCGTGCACCAGGCGGCCTGCAGCGCGCCGCCGAGCGCCGCGCCTTCATCCTCGACCATGGCCACCACCGGCACACCGAAGATGTCGGCCATGAGCTGCCGCCAGACGGGCGACCGGGCGCCGCCACCGGTCACACGGATTTCCTTCGCCTTCACGCCGAGGTCGGCCAGACGGCGCAGGCCGTAATTCATGCCCAGCGTCACGCCCTCCATCGCGGCTCGGGCCATGTGCCCGGCCGTGAAGGTCCGCGGATTGAGCCCAAGCAGCACCCCGGATCCCTCCGGGACGTTGGGGGTGC
>JBAZMN010000278.1:0-3781 GCA_041649735.1 Opitutaceae bacterium
TCTCGGCCCGGAGCGTGGTCTCGACCAGCTTGGGCAGGGTTTTGAAGTAGGCCTCGCGGCTGTCGATTTTCTTGTCGATGACGATCCGGTCGAACCGCTCCTCGCGGTTGAGCAGCTTCTGTCCGAGCGCGAGGATGTGGCGGCTGACAATGCCGGCATGGAACAGCGCTTCCTGGGCGTGCAGCTCGGCGTTCTCGATCCGCTTGGAAATCTCGACCTCCTGTTCGCGGGTCAGCAGCGGCACCTGCCCCATCTGCTTGAGGTACATCCGCACCGGATCGTCGAGGATGTCGTGCTGCGAGGAACGCGACTCCTCCTCCTCGGCCTCCTCCTGGCGCTGCTTGTAGCTGTCGACCTCGTCCGGATCGAGGATGTCGATCTCGAGATTCTGGAGGATGGAGATGACGTTCTCGATGTCCTCGGGATTGTCGACGCTTTCAGGGAGGGCGTCGTTGATATCGTCGAAGGTCAGGTAGCCCTGCTCCTTGGAAAGCCGGATCAGGTAGCGAATCTTCTCGTTGATGCTGGCGCTGCCGGCGGGCATCTCGATCCCGGCGGGCGAGCCGGCTCCGGGCGCCGCGGGAGCCGCGGGAGCGGCCGGCGCGGGTGCGCTCTCAACGGCGGGGGATCCCGCTTTGGATGCATGGTTGGCAGGCTTGGCTTTGCGCGACATGGGAAGGTTTTTGAAAAAAATCAAACGACAGCCGCCAGCACGGGTGGCTGGCGGAGCTGGCGCTGGAGCTCGGAGCGGCTTTTCAGCAGCGAGAGTATGTCAGCGTCAACATCCGTCGGTTTGGCGGCTATTTCAAGTTCTATCTGGCGCAGGCGCGGTTCGAGCGCACGGCTCTGCAGGCGGCGCAGCCCCTCATTGGCGACTTTGCGGGGATCATCGATCTCCGGGGTTTCAAACAGCAGGGAGGCGACGACCGCTTTTTCCTCCGGCGTTTCCAGCAATTCATCGAGATGATCGCGCCCGGGCCAGGCATCGTGTTCGAATTCGGCGAGAAACCGCCGCAGGACGGCGCCGGCCGGGTGAATCGCCTCGATCCAGTCGCGCGGAAGTAATTCGTGGGCCAGTGGCTTGCCAAACTGTTCGTAATGCAGGCAGAGCAGCAGCAGATCCTGCTCCGGTGGACGGACTGCCGCCGGGGAGTCGGCGCCGTCTCCCCGGCTCGGGACCGGCGGGCCGGCGGGGCTAGAGCGTCCCCGCTGGCGGAGATGGCGGAGAAAATCGCGCTCAAAGGCATCCGGCGTGACCTGGAGCGTGCCCAACGCCGGCGCGATCTCGGACAGCAGCTGCTTTTGCAGGATTTCCGAATCGGCGGCGGCGACGATTTCGTAGATCTGCTGGATGGCCCGGGCTGTGGCTTCCGGCGTCGCCGACCGGGGGTCGGGCAGCACATACCGCTGCATGAAGCCCATCATGCTGACCGCCCGGCGGCGCACCTCTTCGTAGGCCGCGAGACCGCGTTCGAGGAACAGCAGGTCGGGATCAACCTTTTCCGCGCCGGCCAGGGTGAGGAAGCGCACCTCCAGTCCGGCCTTGAGCGCCAGCGGCAGGAGGCGCAGTGCGGCTTTCTGGCCGGCGCTGTCGCTGTCGAAGAAGCATTCGACCTGCTGATGGTAACGGCGCAGCAGCGCAAGCTGGGTGTCGGTGATGGCCGTGCCCTGCGGAGCCACGGCGGTCTGGAGGCCGACCTGCCAGCAGCGCAGCGCGTCGAGCTGGCCTTCGACAAGCACGAAGGGCCGGCCTTCACCCACGTGCGCGCGAGCCCGGTCCAGGTTGAAGAGCAGGTTGCCCTTGGTGAAGATCGGCGTCTCCGGCGAGTTGACGTACTTGGCCTCGCGCGCGGGATCGTCGGCCGGCGTGAGGTCGGTCTGCCGCGCCGTGAACGCCACGACGCGCCCCTGGTGGTCGCGGATGGGGATCATCAGGCGGCCGCGGAAGCGGTGGCGCAATGCGCCCAGGGCGATGGGACCGGCGTCGCGCGGCGCGAAGAACAGGCCGCACTGGCGCAGCGCCTCCTCGGAGAATTTCCTTTTCCGCAGCAGGGCCGCCAGCTCGCCGCCGTTTTCGTCGGCCGCGCCGATCTTGAACTCGTCGGCCAGCTCCGGGGGGAAGCGCCGTTGTTCCGTCCAGTAGGCGCGCATGAATGCGCCGGCGGCGCCGGGGCCGTGGAAGGCCTGGTGGAAGTGCTCGGCGGCGAGCTCGTGCAGGTCGAACAGCTCCTGCCGCAGTGAGCGCTCCTCGCGGCTGGGGCCGGCGCCGGCCTCGTACTCGAGCGGCACGCCGAAGCGCTTGGCCAGCGTCTCGACCGCCTCGGTGAACGTGAGGCCCTCGGTCTCGCGCACAAAGGTGATGGCGTCACCGGCCTTGCCGCAGCCGAAGCACTTGTAGAATCCGTTGTCCGGATTGACGTAAAAGGACGGCGTCTTCTCCTGGTGAAACGGGCACAGGCCACGAAAGCGGGCGCCGACCTTGCGGACGCTCACCACGCGCGCAACCACGTCGAGGAGGTTTACACGGGCCTTGAGATCGCGCAGACTGGACGGTTTGATGGCGGGCATGAAGGGGGTGGCGGGCATCGCCCCGGCGGAAAATGCAGAATGCACTTTCAACTCATGGCGAGGTGTGTCAAGTTTGCCGCCTTTCGGGCGGAACCAGGCCCGGATTTGAACGACATATCGAGCATGCACCCATGGCGTGAATTGAGGGACGGTCCTGCGTGGCGCGCGGTGATGGCGGCGGTCGCACTTGGTCTGATGGGAGCGGTTCCGGCCCGGGCGGCGGAAGCCAGGGCCCCGGAGCCGGCCGCGCCCAGTCCCGTGCTGGAAAGCGAGCTCAAGAGTTTCGATGCGCCGGATTATGCCGCCGCGGTGGAGGCGCTTTTCACCCGTTTCGAACAGCTCAGCGGCCGGCACCTGGTGCCGGGCCCCAAGGGCAAGGTCGGCCTGAAAATCTACAGCGATTCCGGCCCGGGCCTGGCCACACCCATCCCGCTCGTGGAGGCGGTGATCGCCGCCTTGGAGCGGCGCGGTTTCCAGACCAGGAACATCTTCATCGTCGGCCTCAGCCAGCTCCGCATGCGGTTCACCAACTACCTGCCGTCGCTCGGCACCGGCGCCACGCCGTTCAAGAACCACCCGATCTACGTGCTGGAGTCGGGCAAGTTTTACGACCCCACGTGGTTTTACGACAGCCCGCTGCCGACGCGGTTTGACCCGATCCTCAACGAAAAGGCCGTCGAAGAGGCGGCGGGCGGCAAGGTGCAGACCACGGTGGCTGAGGACCGGAAGAGCTTCCTCGACACGCCCCTGTTCCTCGACTCGGACTTCTGGATCAACCTGCCCGTCTACACCGACCATCCGGTGCTCGGCATCAACGGCGCCCTCGTGAACGCCACGCTCTGGAACGCCTCCAACACCCTGCGTTTCTTTCGCAGTCCGGCCAATGCCCCCGCGGCGGTGGCCGAGATGGCGGCCATCCCCGAGCTGCGCTCCTCCTGGATGTTCTCGATCGTGAGTCTCGAGCGCTACCAGTTCATCGGCGGGCCCTATTTCAATTCGCTCTATACGCTGTCCGAGCCCCGACTCTGGCTGAGCGCCGATCCGGTGATGCTCGACGCGCTCATGCTGGAGCGCATCAACCACGGGCGCCTGCAGGCCGGCTTCAGGGAGATCGATTCCGACGGTTTGCGCATGCTCGAGTTCGCCGATCAACTCGGCGTGGGTTCGGACCAGGTCAATACGGTGCAGTGGGTGCGGGTGCCGGCGGGCTCCC
>JBAZMN010000279.1:0-3776 GCA_041649735.1 Opitutaceae bacterium
AAGGTCTCGCGCTGTCTTTTGCCGCCCTCGCGGCCTTGCACCGCGCCGCGGCGACGGAAAAACGGGGCTGGCTCGCGGCATCTCTCATGCTTGCCACCGGAGCCGTGGGGCTGGAGCTGGCCAGCGCCTGGGTGCTCGTGGCACTGATCGCGTTTGCCGTGGCCTTGTGGCCGCCCCGGAGCCGCACCGCCTTCCCCTGGCGCGCTTTCACGCTCGGCCTCACGGCCGTGGGGGCGGCGTTTGCCATCTGGAATGCCGCCGCCTTTTGCGAGGTCGGCTTGTCCTGGCCGACACAGAGCCAACCGGCGCACGGGGCGAATCTGTTATGGGCACTGCTCTCGGGAACTGTCGGCGTGTTGCTTAACACGTTCCTGCCGGTGCAGGCGGGCTCGTTGAATGCCGGCGGCCTCATCCATTTCCTTGAGGTGGCCGTGCTCGGACTCGGCTGTCTGGGTCTGGTCCGCGCATGGCGACCTCTCGGCCAAACCGACCGGCGACTGCTCCTGGCCATCGCGACCACGCTGCTCGTCCAGGTTGCCATGATCGCCGTCGCCCGCCGCCCGACACTCGCCGGCTACTACTGGCCGGCCAAATGGACCGCAACCGCCCATAGCACGTTTGTCATCCTTCTCGCCCTGGTCGTGGATCGCCGCCTGCGCCGCGTCTCCGGGCCCGGCGATTCCCGGTGGCGCTGGGCGACGGCGGGATTCCTGGTCGGCCTCTGGTTGGCCGCCGCCACGCCGGCACTCTTAGCCGCCATGGGTGCGCCGGTCAGTCGGGCCAACAATGTGCGGGGCGCAATCGCCCGACGCGCTGATTTCGCACGCTTTCATGCCGATGTCTCCCGACTGGCGGCGGCGTTGCCCCAGCGGCCGGTGGTGCTGCCGCCGTGTCCTGACCGCCGTTTTTCCGCGGTCTTTCCTCGATTGGAGGGATACAGTCTGTCCCAAATCGCCTGCGCCTTACCGGCCAATTTGCTCCTGATCGCACCATGGCCGTCGTCGCTGCCCCCGCCGGTACGGATGATTGTCGCGGGCATTCCTGATCTGCAACGGCTCTACTTCGACGATGCATCCTGAATTCAAAAGCCCTGCCGCAACCGCGCGCCAGACCTTCGTCCAGCGGGCGGGTGTCAGGCCCGGCGCGTCGCCAGACCCATGGCTCTGAAAGGACTCATCGCCGCCCTTCCACCGCCGCCCCCGGGGCGGCGCGGTTGGCCGTGGACAGAACAGACGGATCCCGCGCTCTTCGCCACGGCACCCGCGGGCGGCTGGCCAAGGATTTCGATCGTCTGTCCATCGTTCCGTCAGGGCCGGTTCATCGAGGAGACGATCCGCTCCGTGCTGTTGCAAAATTATCCCGCGCTTGAGTTCATCGTCATGGACGGCGGCAGCCAGGATGAAACGGCGGCGATGCTTCAACAATACTCCCCCTGGCTGACCCACTGGGAATCGCAGCCCGACCGCGGGCAGTCGCACGCGCTCAACAAGGGTTTCGCACGCGCCACCGGTGCGCTCCACGGCTGGATCAACAGCGACGATTATTACCTGCCCGGGGCGTTTGCCGCCATTGCCGGGGCTTATCGGCCGGGCCGCCGCGCGCTCTATTTCGGCGACTGGCTGGAGCGCATCGGCGATGAGCCTGCTCTGACCCTTCATCGGGAGCGCTCGTGCTTTGCCTTTCAGGTGGCCGCCGGTGGACGCACGCTACCCAGCCATGCCACCTTCTGGCCGGCAGCGGTGCACCAACCCTTCAATGAGGCGTTGCGCTTCACGCTGGACGCCGAATTCTTTAAGCGCCTGACCGACGGAGGCATCAAACCGCGCCATATTCCGCAGCCGCTTGGCGTCTTCCGTCAGCACGCGGCCGCCAAATCGAGCACCATCGTCGACGTCGCACAGGCGGAAACCGCGGCCTGGAGCCGCGCGCAACCCTGGCATATTCACTGGTTGTGGCGCCTGTCGCGGCTTCTCGATCGATTTCATCCATAATCCCTCTGGACGATGGAACTCTCCGTCATCATCCCGGCGCACAATCCTGATGCCGGGCGCCTGCGCCGCACGTTGCAAGGCCTGCAAGCGCAAACCCTGCCGGCTGATCGTTGGGAAACCGTCATCGTCGATAACGCCTCGACCCCGGCGATCGTCGCAGTGGGGCTAACAGATATATCGCCACCGAATTTGCGCATCGTCGCCGAGACGCAATTGGGACTCACCTGGGCGCGGCAACGCGGCTTCCTGGAGGCGCAAGGTAAGATCCTCGTGCTGGTCGATGACGACAATGTGCTCGCGGCCGATTATCTCGAGCAGGTGCTGGCACTGTTCGCCACTCATCCCCGCGTGGGCGCGCTGGGGGGAAAATCTCTGCCTGAATTTCCCGGCCCGGCCCCGACCTGGACCGAAGAATTCCACGGCCTGCTTGCTTTGCGTGACCTGGGCGATCAGCCGTTACTCTCCAGCGGATTGCGGCAGGCTGGCACGATGCACAACCACTATCCTCTGTTCGCACCCATCGGCGCCGGGATGGGATTGAGACGCGAGGCGGCGAAAACTTGGGTCAACGAGCTTGCCGATGATCCACGACGTACGCTCCTCGATCGGTGCGGCGGAAAACTCGTCTCGGGCGGCGACAACGACATCGTCCTCACCCTCATGAATGCCGGCTGGGAGGTCGCCTACTTTCCACAACTGGCGCTTACGCATCTCATCCCGGAAGAGCGCCTAACCGCCGCTTATCTTGAACGTCTGAACCGGGCCATACACAAATCCTGGATGCAGGTGCTCACCCTGCATGATGCCAATCCCTGGCCGCCCCTCAGTGCGACCGGCGCGGCGTTGCGCAAGCTCAAGGCCTGGTTCACCTACCGGGCCTGGTCCCGGCCTGCCGGTTGCATCCGCTGGCAGGGTGCGTGCGGACACTTCGACGGCCGCGTGCGCCATTCATGAATTCGCGCGGCCGTCTTCCGCCCTTATTGCGCCGCCTCGGGGCCGGCCGGATTCTTTATTGGCTCTGGCACGCCCCCGCCGGGCTCATGCGGAATTCGCTGGCGGCGGGAGGACCGGTGCAGCAGTGGATCACGGCGCGCGGGCGCCGCGCCATGGAGCAAGCCGCCGGCGCCCTGCCGCCCCAGGAAGGTCTGCCAGCCCGGCACCTGCCGGAGCTGCATTTCCTGACCGGGCGCAAGTTTTGGTACCAAACCGCCTTCTGCCTGCATTCGCTGCAGCGGCACACCGGCATCGTCTTCCGGACGGTGCTGCATGACGACGGCACGCTCGCTAAGGACGAAGCCGCCCGGCTGCAGCGCCTGTTTCCCGGCGCGGAAATCCGTCAGCGCCCTGACAGTGATGCCCGGCTCGCCGCGTTGCTGCCACCTCCGCGCTATCCGCATCTTCATGCGGAACGGCGCCGACCTTATCCAAACTTTCTCAAGTTGACGGATGTGCATGCCGGCACCCGCGGGTGGAAGCTCGTGCTCGATTCGGACATGCTGTTTTTCCGCCGCCCGGACTTTTTGCTGAAGTGGCTGCAGGCGCCCGACCGGCCGCTGCATATGATCGACGTGCAGGACAGTTATGGATATCCGCGTCCCCTGCTTGAGTCGCTGGCCGGCGCATCGCTGCCAGCGCGGTTAAATGTCGGCATCTGCGGCCTGCGCAGTGAAGAACTCGACTGGGACCGGCTGGAGACATGGTGCTGGCGGTTGCAGGAGGCCGCAGGCACGAGCTATTACCTCGAGCAGGTGTTGGTGGCGATGCTCTGCGCCGGGCGTGCCTGCG
>JBAZMN010000280.1:0-3775 GCA_041649735.1 Opitutaceae bacterium
CTCGCGTTCGACCGCCGCGGCAGTCTGCCACTCGAGCATGAGCTTCCGGCTGAACACCATTCGCCATAAGGAACGCACGGCGGCATCGAAGGCAATCGCCGCCTCGAACGGGAGAAACGTCAGCCAGAGCGCAATCTTGGCCAGGCGACGCACGGTCGAACGACCTACGGCAGTCACATGTATAAGCAGCGGCAACTTCGGCGGACGCTGCCAGAGTTCGGCCAGTCCGGGCAGCAGCTCGGGGACGAACAAAAGAGAAAGCACCGCCAGCGTCCAGGGCAGCGGTTCCGGCAGCACGATCCACCCCAGTGCAAGCAATGCCAAATAGGCGGGCGCCACAAGGGCACGACGCAGATTGTCAAAAATTTTCCACCATCCCAGGGCGGCGATGGACGGATAGCTCTTCCGGCCCGCGGCATCGCTGACTCTCAGGCCCAGCCACGGTGCAAGCTGCCAGTCGCCGCGCATCCAGCGGTGGCGGCGGCTTACGTCGGCCAGGTACCCAGAGGGCGAGTCCTCGATCAGCTCCACGTCACTGCACTGGCCGGATCGAGCGTAGCACGACTCCAGCAAATCGTGACTCAGCACCGCGTTATCGGCGAAGCGCCCGTCCAGCAGCCGGCGAAAGGCGCCCACGTCGTATATGCCCTTTCCTATGAATGAGCTTTCCGCGAACAGATCCTGATACAGGTCCGATACCACCCGGGTGTAAGGATCGATGCCCACATCGCCGGCCAGCAGACCGGAATAGCGGCTCTGCACGGCGCTGCGCAGTGAGATGCTTACACGCGGCTGTAAAATGGCGTAACCGCGGACCAGGCGCCCGCCGCTGGAATCCATTACAGGTCTGTTCAGCGGGTGGGCGGCGGCGCCCACCAGACGCCATCCGGCTCCCCACGGCAGATCGGTGTCGGTATCCAAAGTGATGACATAACGGATCGAGGTCAGCTCCGACACGTCGCCCACGATCCGGATGAAGCTATCCCTATTGTCTCCGCACAGGAGCGCGTTGAAGTCCTCTATCTTGCCGCGCTTGCGCTCGCGACCCATCCAGCAACCTTCCCGCGGGTTGTGGATCCGGGGCCGGTGGAACAGAAAAAAACGCCCGTGCGCACCATTGTCGTACTTTTCATTCAGCTTTTCGATACCGCCCGCGGCCAGCTCCAGCAATGTCTCGTCGCCCTCGACATGCTCCCGGTCGGCGTCGCCGAAATCGGTCAGCAGCCCGAACCACAAGTTGGGATCACGGTTGGCCAGGTAGCGAAGTTCCAGACACTCGATGATCGCGGCTATGCGCTTGCGCTCCGTAAGCATGGTGG
Organism: Opitutaceae bacterium; assembly: GCA_041649735.1. Lineage (GTDB taxonomy): Bacteria > Verrucomicrobiota > Verrucomicrobiia > Opitutales > Opitutaceae > Fen-1467. Next base: position 1,320 of record JBAZMN010000280.1, read on the forward strand.
GTACGACAACCATCGTACGGCAATCGTCGGGTATGCCATGTTCGAAGTCCATCCGGGGCAAGGCCCGGGGTCTGCGGATAATGGAGGTGAACCAGTTTACCATCGCGATTGAGCATTGCGATGCCGCCAGAACCGCGCAAAAGGCCAGAACCGGCCACGCGAGATCGGCTGCGAGGCGCAGTTGCATGACCAGCCATCCGGCGCCCAGCGCCGAGAGCAATGTGATCGGTCCGAGATAGGCGAGGAGCTTCAGCCCGCGCAACAGCCTCCTGGAAAACAGCCGCGCCGCAAGCTGCCCTCTAAGCGCCCGCACGAGATGAGGTTTTCCGTCATCGACCAGCATGTAGCCAACGTGGGCGGTAACGTCGGAGCTTTTTATTGCATGGTGCTCGGCGGCCAGCGCCACCGCCGTCCGGGCAACCACTTCCTCTCCGATGCGCAGCCGCCGGGCCGTGGCCTCCACAACATGCCGATACTCATCGCGGGTTGTAAAATCCATCCGGCCATACACACCCGCCGGTTCGTCCCTCAGAATCCTTTCGGTTGCGCTGTTTGACTCCACGAACTTGTTCCACTCGGTGGCGTTGACAAGGCGCAGACTGGCTATGCTGTTGGCCATCGATGACTGGTCGGCCGCCTGGCTCTGGCTCTCGGCTCGAACGACTTCCTCGATCGTCTGTCCCCGCTCGGCCAGCTGCTGCTCCAGCCACGCCAGCACGAAGGTGGTTGTCGCCCCCCGCCCCTGGAGGGACTGCGTGAACTGGGCGACGAACGCCGTCGATAATGGCGGGTTTTCACGGACCATGTCGGCCAGCACCATGAGGGCGCTCCCATGCTTTTCCTTGGGGCCGTCTATCCTCTGCGCCCACTCGATGGCGCGGTCCCGATGCGCCCGCTTCCAGCTTATGCTCACGGCAACGCGGCGGAGATTTTCTATAAGGGCCAGCCGCAGCATGATGGCCACCGACCACAACTCTCCCATCGTCAGATGCGTGACGGACTGATAAGCCGCCGTATAGCGTGCCAGAGCCTCGTCATCAACACGCCCATCGACGTGCGAAATAAACTCCTGGATGAGGTCGTAGATCCGTGGCATGCCGGCCGCATGGCAGCCCGCCAACCGCGGCAGTTGACGGCTGTATCCCCGCGGTAAATGCTTCCGTGCCAGGTAAACCTGCTCCTCGATGAGATAGTGATTGTCGAGCAGCCATTCGGCGGCCGGTGTCAGTCGCCGCCCGTCAGAGTGCGCCCTGGACATCAGATCGTGACAGCGGTCGATCACGCGCGCCGAGTCGGTCAAACGGTTGAGGAGACGATCGCCGCCATGGCGGCGACCAAGCATATGGGTCGCGGCCAGCGCCTTTGCGTGCATCTCCAGCTGCTCGATTGTGAAGACCGCTCCGCGCAGCGTCGAATCGTCGGCGCTGTCCTGGTACAAGTCCTCCGCCCATCGTGCAAGGTCCGGCGATGTGAGCAGGCCCGGCGTCTTTTTGAACCTGTAAATCATTCGGCGGAGTCCGTGTCTCAACACATATACCTCTTTATCTTTGAACCCTGGGTACGGCGGATTGTGCAGCTTTTACCTCGGTGAACTTGATTAAAAAGCCGTCGCCGCAAATACTCATTTTTTCAGTCGTTTCCTTTTCGGCGATGATCAATCCACCCGAAAAAGTGACTCTTTGACCTTCCGTCAGATCACCGATGCTGTTGTAGAGTTTTGACCCCTTTTTTATTTCCCTCCGGCTTTTCAAAAAGCCGCCCTGCATCATGTCGTTGTTTCCAAAAACGCCGACTGCAGTGTCCACCGTCAGAAGTACGATGCCTCCGCCCCTGGACGTCGCCATTTTTTTCAGGACACCGGACATGTCCTTCACCTGGCGGGATTTAATCTCGGTTTGCTTGAAGTAGTTCGTATAGATCTCCGACCTTTTGATGTCGTTTGTCGCTTGCTTATATCGTTCGCAGGCTTCCATCCTTTCGAGAACGAAATCCGGTTTGGGAATCTTCGGCTCCGGAGGCGCCACCACCTCTGGTGTCTTCGCCGCACCGGCGTCCGCCTGAACGGCAATCCCGGCCGGCTGCTGCACGTTCGATCTCGGCATTGCAGCAACCACCATTATGATCATCAGGCCCAACACAACGGTGATCGCAATTTTCACGCCCTTCTTCCATGGGGCTTTAAACCACATCAGAACAACGCCGCCGGAAAATAAAAGCAGAATGAGGACAATGCCTGCCCACATGTTTCCATGAAATAAAGCCGTCCGGTATTCCGCCGCGATCTGCTGATGTTCGTTCATTTTCGTATTCCTGTCAGTGAGGTTGAGCAATGAGGCGCCATCCACGGCCGCAAGCGACAGCTTGGAAAACGGGAGACGCGCTTCGGATTCCTGCGCATTGTTGGCCGTTGTGAGAATATCAATCGCATAACGGGCGAATCTCGACAGACCCTCGGG
>JBAZMN010000281.1:0-3774 GCA_041649735.1 Opitutaceae bacterium
ATGAGGCCGACCCGCAGCTGCGCGAGGCCATCGACCAGATCGCCTCCGGGTTCTTCTCGCCCGAACAACCGGATCTCTTCCAACCGCTGGCCAACAACCTGCTGGGATGTGATCCCTACCTGCTGCTGGCGGATTACGCCGCCTACGTGGAATGCCAGGAGCGGGTCGGCCAGGCTTACCGGGATCAGGAAGCGTGGACGCGCATGTCCATCCTCAACACCGCACGGATCGGTTATTTTTCCTCCGACCGGGCGATCCGCGACTATTGCGAGCGGATCTGGCACGTGCAGAAAGAACCCATCAGCCTGCAAGCCCCGGCCGGGTGAAGCCGCCGGCAGCACACCAAGCACTAAGGAACGGGAAAGCGCCGCTGGAGCGGTTTAAGTTAAAGTGCAGGCGTAGTGTTGCTTTGGTCGTCGCGATCCAGCCGTGCGCAGCGCGGCGGGGTCCAGCCAGCCTTCACCAAGGCTCCGGCTCGGTCCGTCCGGCCACCGCCGTCACGCCGAGGCTCGCAAGCGCGAAGGCGGACTGGATGGCTTCGTCGCTCCGTTCCTCGCCATGACATAGACCGGTCACAGTTTTACTTAAACTGCCCCGGCTTTGCCGCTTCCAGCCTTCGGGTTAATCCTCACGCCCGCGGGTGGGCCTGCTCGTAGATCTTTTTCAGGTGGGCGACACTGACATGGGTGTAGATCTGGGTTGTCGCCAGATTCACATGGCCGAGCAGCTCCTGCACCAGCCGGAGATCCGCGCCCGCATTGAGCAGATGCGTGGCATAGCTGTGCCGCAGCTTGTGGGGCGTCATGTCCATGGGCAGACCGGCCAGCGCCAGGTAGCGCTTCAGCAACAGCTGCACCTGCCGCACCGGCAGACGCCGGTGGTGGGCATTGACGACGACCGGCGCCGCCGGCGAGATGTCGCGGGCAAATTCGCCGCGCCATTTGGCGAGCACGGCCATGGCCACCCGGCCCAGCGGGCACAGGCGCTCCTTCTGCCCCTTGCCCAGCACGCGGGCCACCCCGCGCTCAAAATCGATCTGCCCGTAGTTCAAGCCCACCAGCTCACTCACCCGGAGCCCTCCGCCGTAGAGCAGTTCCATTACCAGCCGGTCACGCCAGGCGGTGAAGGCGTCCACGCTTCCGTTTTCCAGCAGCCGCAGCGGCCCGAGCAGCAGGTCCGCCACCTGCTTTTCCGTGAGAAACTTCGGCAGCGGCTGGTCGAGCTTGGGCAGCGGAACTCCGGTGAGCGGATTGCGCTGCAGGCGGCCGCGGCGCTGCCAGTAGCGGCAGAACGCCCGGAGGCCCGAGACATGATTGTGGAGCGTGCGGCGGCTGAACCGGCGCTGGCCCTCGATGATGAAATCCCGCATCTCGCGCCCTCCGAGGCGGTCGAGGCCGCGCCCTTCCCAACCGTTGCCGGCCAGCCAGCGCCAGAAGTCCTCGACCGCCTGCCGGTAATTGCGGACCGTGTAGCGCGAGTAGCGGCGCTCCTTGGCCAGGTAGTCGAGGAACGGCGTCAGCCATTCCGCCACCATCGCCGCCGGCATCGGTCCACTCGGTTTCTGTCGCGGTGTTGCCATGGACGGTGAGGGATTAGGAGCAATCCCAAAACCGGCGAACGAATCGTAGGGGCGCAGGCTTGCTGCGTCCCTCTCGAAGGGCGCGATCTTGTCGCGCCCCGACCAATGCCTGGTGATTCATACCTGTTTCAGGTTTTGGGATAGCTTCTATCGTACCGCCTTGTCGCTAAACGCGACGGTTTTCTTGCCGCACCAAACGGTGCGGGTAGGGCGCGGAGGCCCGGCGCGCCGAGCCTCCGCCAGCGGAAAAAAAGACAAAACGCCGACCCGGACGGCCCAGCCTGTCCGCCGAAGCCTCGGCGCAGGTGGGCGGTCCGTCCCTACCCGATTGAACTGAATGGCCCCGTCTCAGGATGGTGTCGTCGCCCGCGGGCCTGCCGCGCGCACCTGTTTCTCCACCCCTCCCATCACCCGCGCCGTCTCCCGGCGCAGCGCTCCCTCGGGATCAAGTCCCTTCCGCCGCGCGGCCGCGGCGAGTTCGAAGAGCCGCCGGCCCAAGGTTTCCTCGGTCAGATCCGCGGCGAGGCGGCGGATTTCCCCCGTCGCAACCAACTCCCCGCCGGGCAGATCCTTCTCCTCGATCTGCTTCCACACCGCCTCCGCAAACATCAATGCGGGCAGCTGGGGCGGCAGGTGCTTGAAGACCGCCGGTTCGGCCCGGCGGCTGGTTTTTTTCTCGGTCTGCTTGATGGCGTCCCACTGCACCAGCACCTCGGCGGAGGTATGCAGCCGGTTGGGACCGAAGACATGCGGATGGCGGCGGATCAGCTTCTCGTTGATCTCCCGCGCCACATCATCGAAGTCGAAATCCCCCCGTTCCGCGGCAAGCTGGGCATGGAAAATCACCTGCACCAGCACATCGCCGAGCTCCTCGCGCATATGCGGCAGATCGAGCCGGTCGATGGTGTCGAGCAACTCGCTGCATTCATCGATCAGACAGCGGGTCAGGGTCTGGTGGGTCTGTTCGCGGTCCCACGGGCAGCCGTCGGGGGCTCGCAAACGGGCCACGGTCTGGCGCAGATCGTCAAGAGCACTCATTGGTGATGCGGAAATAGGCACAAAAAGCGCAAAAGATAAAGCCTTGCGCCGGGGACGACTCTTTGCGGCTAATCGTAGCCACCCATGGACAAGCTTGCCGAGATCATGGCGCACAAGCGCCGCGAGATCGCGCCCCTGGCGCGCACCGTGCCCGAAGCCGAGCTCGTCCGCGCCGGCGCCGCGCACCCCCGGCCTCCGGCGTTTGCCGCGGCATTGCGGCGTCCGGACGGACGGCTCGCCGTGATCGCGGAAATCAAGCGCCGGTCCCCCTCGGCCGGCGAGATCAAGGCCGGCGCCTCGGCGGTCGGGCAGGCCCGCCGTTATCAGGCGGCCGGCGCCGATGCGCTCTCCGTCCTGACCGATCAGGCGTATTTCGGCGGCACCCTCGACGACCTGCGCGGGGTGACGGCCGCCTTCCGCTCGGCGTCGCCCTTTCCGGGCATGGAGCCGGCCGCCGCCCCACCCTGCCTGCGCAAGGATTTCATGGTGCATCCGATCCAGGTGCTCGAAGCGCGCGCCGCCGGCGCCAGCGCCATCCTCCTGATTGTCCGTGCGCTCACGGATGAAGAGCTCAAGGGGTTGCAGTCGGCCGCCACCGCCGCCGGCCTCGACGCCCTGTTTGAGGTGCATGACGAGCCCGAGCTGGAGCGCGCCATCCGTCTGGGGGCGAAAATCATCGGCGTGAACAACCGGGATCTTTCCGTGTTCCGGACCGACCTCGCGCTCAGCGAACGCCTGATCCCGCTCGTGCCGACCACGAGCATCGCCGTGAGCGAAAGCGGGATCTTTAGCGGCGCCGACGCCGCCCGGGCCCGCGCCGCCGGCGCCCACGCGGTGCTGGTGGGCGAGGCGCTGATGAAATCAGCCGATCCCGCGAAGTTGATCGCCGAGTTCCGCGCCGCCACTTGATTGCACCCGGCGGTTACCCCATGCCCCTCACCCCCACGGAAACCCGTGCCCTGCTCGACCGCCTGGGACTCCGGCCGAAGCGGTTCCTCGGGCAGAACTTTCTGATCGACGGCAACATCGTGCGCAAGTCGCTTGAGCTCGGCGGGGTGCAGCCGGGCGACCAGGTGGTCGAGATCGGCCCCGGGCTGGGCACGCTGACGGCGGCCTTGCTGGAGGCGGGCGCGGAAGTTTGGGCGGTGGAGAAAGAT
>JBAZMN010000282.1:0-3767 GCA_041649735.1 Opitutaceae bacterium
GGGATCACGGCCCCGCCCGGACGGTAGGGGTTGGATTCGCGGCGATCCGCATCGCAGCGGACCCCGTTCACCGTCACCGTGCGCGGGGAAAAACTGCCCTGGCGCACGCGGTAGCGGAGTTCCACGCGGCGGCCGCAGATCATCGCGACGGCGGCCAGCCCGTCGAGGCTGCGCGGCAGCACCGGATCGAAGATCAGGTCGCCAAACGACTCACGCAGGCCCAACAGGGCCGACCGGACCGTGTGGATGAAAAGCCCGGGCCCGCTCGAATAGAGCCGCCAGCCGCCGCGGACGGCGACGCGGCCGGCGCGCAGTTCCGGCCAACGCGCCGCCGCCTCGTAGCGGTCGGCAAAATCCGCATCCGAACTGGAAAAATAGACATTGCTCTGGCGGATGGCGGCGTTGGGCACGACTTGGGACAATTCCACGGGATTGACCGCCTGGAGGGCGGTCCAGAGCCCCGCGGCATCGCCCACTTTCGCCCGCGCCTCGGCATGGCGCAAGTGCGCATGGACATATTGCAGCCCGATCTCGCGTCCGACGTTGGCGGCGGTGTCGCCGCGTTTGAAGAGCTGCTCGCAGCCGCCGTGGTAGACGGCCGGCTCGCTCATGAGCCGCACGCCGTCGGGAAAGCACAGATGGGAGTCGATGATCTGCAAATGGCGGGCGGCCTCATCGGCGGTGAACAGCTCGGCCAGGATCGAGCGGGTCATCGGCAGCAGGCGGTAGCGGATGTTGGTCACCCGGTCGCGGGGGTGCAGGAGCGGGCGGGCGGAGCCGTCGGGCTCGGTGATGAGGAACCCGGCGACAATGCCGTCGGGCATCAGGCGGCCGGCGAAATCGGCCCGCATGCGCGCCAGCAGGGCCTCCAGACGCGTGCGCCGGTCGGTCTGGCCCGCCCGGCGGCAGACCTCGGCGAGCTGGCGGAAGGTGTGATACGCCAGACCGACGGTCCACGCGCTGATCATGCGCGTGCGCATCGTCGCATCGGCGGGTTGCAGCGTGTCGTCCCAATCGCCGTCGCCGTAGTTCACGAGGGCCGTGCCGGCCACGAAACGCGACTCCACGTGCGCGATCACGCGGTCGCAGTGCGCCCACAGGGTCTCCTCGGGTCCGACGCGCTCAAACCGGTGCGTGTCGGTGTAGCCGACGGTGGTGGAGAGAAACGCCAGATCGTTGGCGGCCTCCACGTAATCGCACAGCGCCTTGACCGGCCAGAAACAGACGTCGCCATGGCTGTGGACCTGCTGGATGAAGCGAAACGGGGGGAACATGAACCACTGGGGCCAGCTGCCGTCGTGCGGGTATTGCTGCGCGAACACCGTCTGCAGGATGCGGCGCAGCTCCGCGTGACGTCCGGCGGCCAGGAGCCATTCCACCGACCCCTGGCACACGTCGCGCACGCCCCACGCCGCCCCGCCGTATTGTTCGAGGCCGTGCGGCGCGGAGAAATGGATCGAGGCGTTATGGTCCAGCCAGGGGAGGATTTCATCGACGCGCCCGGCGCCCGGGTCGGACCGGCAGGCCAGACGCAACCGGAAGGAGGCCGGACGCGCCGGACGGCTCCCGGCGGCAAACTCCGCGCGGGCGGCCGCCACCGCCGCCGGGAGCCCGTCGGCCCCGGCATAACCGCCCAGCATGATCACGCCGCCATGATCGATGGGACGCGTTTGCAGCACGACGTGCGCCCCCCGGTGGGCGGCGCCATCCGCATAAAGCAGTTCATCACCGCCGGACTTCGCGACCTGGCCGGCATCGGCGGCGGCGATGGCGAACGCGACGCCGGGCCGGTACCGGCCGACCAGGCTTTCCGCGGCGGGCAGGCAGCGGAACCAGCCTGCGCCGGCAACCGCGGTGGCTGTGCCGGCGTGTTCGAACTCGGTGGCACCGAGCACCAGCTGGTGCGTGATGAGAAATTCCTGGGGCGAACCGGCGGTGACGCGCAGTTCCAGGAACGAGGCCGGCCGGTCCGGCGCGCACCAGACCCGCGCCTCGATGACATCGGCGCCCAGGCGGTAGATCCAGCGCACCTCGCCGGGGGTCATGCTGAAAACAGACGGCACACCGAGCTGGCGCCACCCGCCGGCCCGGCGCACAAAAACGCGCTGTCCGCCCGCGCGGGCGACATTGAGGGCATTCCGCACGACCGGGAGCAGGCGGGCGAAACTCGGATTGCCGAGATAAGCCTGGGCCCCAAAGATGCCGGCGGCATAGCAGGTCACGCCGAACTGCCCGTCGTCGATCCAGGACGAATCACCGCTGCGCAGGACGTGGCCGTGCGGCCGGTCCACCCGCGCCTCCTTGTCGCGGGTGACGACGTGGGTGTCGTCGGCGCAAAAGAAGGAAAGCAGTGTGCCGTCGGCGGCCGGCTCAAGATGGCGGTGCGGGCCGGGAAACCAGTCCGCGAGATCGGAAGTCCCGGGACGGTCGCCATGAAGCCAGCCGGCGGTGACGAAGAGCGAACGCGGGCCGGCCGCAGCCGGAGTGAAGGCGGGCGAACTGCTCCCCCACTCCGCCGGGATTCCGCTGTCCAGCAGAACGCGCAGGCAGGCCAGGTCGGAGGCCGCGGAGGCCTGGGGATGATCCTCCTGAAAGCGCGCAACGAAACCGATTTCGCCGGTGGCGCCCGGCGGCAGCTCGAGCATGCGGCTCTGCAGGCCGCACAATGCAAACTCGTATTGCCGGCGCTGCGAGGGCAGCAACGCCATCCGCACCGCGGCGGGCTCGCCCGTGAGCCGGTGGTCGGTGCCGAAAAACTGCCAGCCGTCGGTGCAGAAGGCCGTCGCGCCGGTCGCGCACGCGCAGGCGAGCCACGGATGGCGGCCGTCCGTCATCGCCTGGTTCTGACGGGCGAGAATGACCCAGCCGAGCGTGTCGTCCCGGACGGGCAAAAGGTCGAGGTAATGCGAATTGTAGGATTCGTTGCTGCGGACGGTGCCTTCGTCGGCGAGGCCGAGATCCTGCGCCTGGAGCACGTCGAGGCGGCAGGCGGTGGCACCAGGGTTGTGCAGGCGCACGCGCCAGGTCCAGGCGGCGTGCTCCGGGTGCAACTGGAGCACCGTGGTGCACTGCACGCCGGCCGCGGTGACGGTGGTCCAGGCCGCGGCATCCGTGCCATTGGTGGCGAAGGCCAGGCCCGGGCCGGTGAGCGGGTGCCAGCCGGCCACGCCCGCATCGCCGTGCCAGCGCAACAACAGCCGGAACAGGCCGTCCTCGGCGGGGCCGGGCAGCAGTTGGTTGAGCAGCGTCGGACCGTGACGCAGGGCGAAGAGCGCGCCGGAGGGCAGCAATTGCACCGTCAGCGGCGAACGATTGCGCAACTCCACCAATCCCAGATCAGCGGTAGCCGGGATTTTCATTTTCGAAGGTTACGGGGGCAGGAAAGAGGGCGGTGCACGACCAGCGTCCGTGCGCGATGGAAAAGACCAAACCCGCAGAAACGCCGCCGCCGTCGCGAACAGGCATGTCCCTGCGTCGCGGGCCGGGCGACCCGGTGGGGCTGAAGGGCCATCCGGCCGGGACGGCCGGATGGCTGCTTCAGCATGACGATGGCATCGGCTCCAGGCCGGGGCCATCGGGTTGACGTGTCTTTAGAACTCGAAGTTCGCGGAGAGCGTGAACTTGCGCGGCGGGACCATGTTGTAGTCCATGGGCTGCGACAGGTTGCTGCCGTACCCCGTGTAATTGAGGAAGACGAGCGTGTCATTCCCGAACAGGTTGTCCGCGTTCAACTGGAATCGGGCATGGAGCTTGTGATCCCAGACCCG
>JBAZMN010000283.1:0-3765 GCA_041649735.1 Opitutaceae bacterium
CAGCCCGTCGGCGACATATTTGTCGATAAGATCGAGCGGATCGGGCGAGTTGCCCAGCGACTTCGACATCTTGCGGCCCAGGTGATCGCGGATGATGCCGGTGAAATAAACGTTCCGGAAAGGAATTCGCTGCGCGAATTCCTTATATTTGGGATTGGAGGTCGTGGATTCATCGACGAACTCCAGCCCGGCCATGATCATGCGCGCCACCCAGAAGAAGATGATGTCGGGGGCGGTCACGAGCGTCGCGGTCGGATAGAAGTGATCAAAGCCGGCCTGCTGCATCGCCACCGGGTCCGGCCAGCCCAGGGTGGCGAACGGCCAGAGCCAGGACGACGCCCAGGTGTCGAGCACGTCCTCCTCCTGCACCCAGTTTTCCGGATCCGGGGGACCGTCGAGCGAGACATGCACCTTCGTCGGATCGCGCAGATCGGCCTCGCTGAGCTTCTCCCGGTCGAGGCCCTGGCGGTACCACACGGGAATGCGGTGCCCCCACCAGAGCTGCCGGCTGATGCACCAGTCCTGGATGTGGTCGAGCCAGTGGAGGTAGACCTTGGACCAGCGTTCCGGATAAAACTTGATGTGCCCGTCGCGCACCGCCGCCCGGGCCTCCTCGACCCGTGGATAGCGCAGCCACCATTGCATCGTCAGGCGCGGTTCGATGGGCACGTCGGCGCGCTCGGAGTAGCCGACATTGTTCTCGTACGGCTCCTCCTTGACCAGGGCGCCGGCGGCGCGGAGCAGTTCAGCCGCCTTTTTGCGTCCGGCGAACCGGTCCAGACCGGCCAGCTCCGGACCGGCGAGTTCATTGAGCGTGCCGTCGGGATTCAGGATATCCCGGATGGGCAGCTGATGACGCTGGCCGATCTCAAAGTCGGCCTTGTCGTGCGCCGGGGTGATTTTAAGGGCGCCGGTGCCGAATTCGCGTTCCACCGCGGCATCGGCCACGACGGGAATCCGGTCGCGCACGAGCGGACGCCACACGGTCCGGCCCACAAGGTCCCGGTAGCGGGGATCGTCGGGATGCACCGCGATCGCCGTGTCGCCGGGGATGGTCTCCGGCCGCGTGGTGACCACCTCGAGAAACCGTCCCGCTTGGCCGATGACTTCATAGCGCACCCGGTAAAGCAGACCCTGGACCGGCTTCATGATCACCTCCTCGTCGGAGAGGGCGGTCAGGGACACCGGGCACCAGTTGACCATGCGCTTGCCGCGGTAAATGTGGCCGCGCCGGAACAGTTCCACGAACACATGCAGCACGCGCCGCGAGTAGGCGGGATCCATCGTGAACGCCGTGCGGTTCCAGTCGCAGGAGGCACCGAGGCGGCGGAGCTGCTCGAGGATGATGTCGCCCTTTTCCTTCCGCCAATCCCACACCCGGGCGAGGAACTTCTCCCGGCCGAGGTCGCGGCGATGCAGCTTCTGCTTGCGCAGTTCGCGTTCCACCACGGTCTGCGTGGCGATGCCGGCATGGTCGGTGCCGGGCACCCAGAGGGCGGCGCGGCCTTCGAGCCGGGCGCGGCGGATGAGAATGTCCTGCACGGTGTTGTTGAGGACATGGCCCATCGTGAGCACCCCGGTCACGTTGGGCGGCGGGATGACGATGCTGTACGGCGGCCGCTCCGGGTCGCCGCGCGCGGCGAAGCAGTCGTGCTGCAGCCAGGCGGCGTACCATTTCTTTTCCACGTCGCGCGGCTCGTAGCTCTTCGTGATCTCGGGCATGGGTCGGGTTCGGGCTGGGAACCGCGCAGTCAAAAAGCGGGGATGGGACGGCGCAAGCGATTAGTGGCGCGGCAGGCCGGAGGATCATTTCCGGCTTTGCGCGGTACGCCCTTTGCTGCTCACTAGGCGTCACCATGGCCGGCCGCATCCACAAACACGCCCGCGAACGCCTGAATTTCCAGGGCGAAATGCCGGCGGCGGCGCGACTGGCCGCGTGCAAGACCTTTCTGCGGCTGGAGAGCGCGATCATCCGCATGCACCACGACGCGGGCGAGCCCGGGCTGAAGATCGCCCAGGCCCGGGCCGCGATGATCGACGTGATGCTGGGCTGCCTCTTTGATTATGCGCTCGATTCCTACCGCCGGGCCCGCGGCGAGCTGCCCTCCCCGGTCTGCCTGATCGCGCTCGGCGGCTACGGCCGGCACGAGCTCAGCCCGCAAAGCGACATCGACGTGATGTTCCTGTTTCCCTCGAAGACGAAGGCCGCCGCCGTGAAACCGCTGCAGGAGCACCTGGTCAACGAGATCCTCTACATCCTCTGGGACTGCGACCTGAAGGTCGGCCACTCCACCCGCACCATCGACGAGGTCTTCGTGGAGGCGCGCAAGGACATCCAGACCAAGACCGCCCTCCTCGAGTCACACCTCGTCGCCGGCATGGCCTCGCTCTATGAAACCTTCGCCAAGGCCTACCGCAATTTCGCCACCACGGAGGATCCCAAGGACTACATCGCCTCCCGGCTCGACGACCAGGCCGCCCGGCGGGCGAAATACGGCGACACGGTTTTCCTGCAGGAGCCGGATATCAAGAACGGCGTCGGCGGCCTGCGGGACTACCAGAACGCCCTCTGGATGGCCCGGGTGAAGCTCGGCATCGAGCGGATGGAGGAGCTGCTCACGCTCAATTACCTGCGCCGCAAGGAACTGTCCGACTTCCAGCGCGCCTACAATTTCCTCCTGCGCGTCCGCAACGAGCTGCACTTCATCAGCCGGCGCCCCACCGACCTGCTCGACCTCGAGATGCAGCCGCGCGTGGCCCATCATCTCGGCTACCGCCAGCACGACCTCCTCCAGCGGGTCGAGGATTTCATGGAGGACTATTACCGCCATGCCCAGGCGATCTACCGCATTTCCAAGATCGTCGAGAACCGCCTCGCGCTGGCGCTCAAGGAAAACGACGGCTCCCTGCTCTCGTTTCGCGAGGTGCTGCGCCTGCGCCGCTTCGAGCGCACCAAGCAGATCGACGGCTTCCTGCTCCGCGGCCGCGAACTGGCCGCCGGCTCGCCCACCGTGTTTGCGGAGGATCCGCCGCGCCTCATCCGCGTCTTCCGCCACTGCCAGCAACTCGGCGCCACGCCCGATTTCAACCTGACCGCCCTCATCCGCGAGTCGCTGCCGCTGATGACCCGCCGCGTGATGGAGTCGGCTGACGCCAACATCAGCTTCCGCGCCATTCTGGAGGAGGCCGGCTCGGTCTTCCCGACGCTCCACCTGATGCACGAACTCGGCGTGCTCGGGCGGTTCATCCCGGCGTTCGACCGGCTCACCTGCCTCGTGCAGCACGAGTTTTACCACCGCTACACCGCCGATATTCACACCCTCAACGCCATCCGGGAGCTCGATCGCGTCTTCACCGAAGCCGAGCCGATCGCCCTCAAGTACCGCAAGGCGCTGCACGAGACGACCGCCCCCACCCTGCTCTACCTCATCCTGCTGCTGCACGACATCGGCAAGGCCATCGCCATCAAGGATCACAGCGAAAGCGGCGTGCGGCTGGCCGGCCCGATTCTGGAACGATTCCAGATCGACGCCAAAAGCCGAGAAATTGTCACCTTTATCATCAAAAATCACCTCATCATGGCACGATTCTGGCAGAGGCATAACGTGGATGATCCGCAATCAGCCGCCGCCTTTGCCGATTTGGTTGGCGATGCCGAAAAGCTTCGCTATCTCTACGTGCACACGTTCTGCGACGCCCGCGGCACCGCCGCCTCGCTGTGGAACGGCTACAAGGACACGCTGCATACCACGCTTTTTCTCGCCA
>JBAZMN010000284.1:0-3763 GCA_041649735.1 Opitutaceae bacterium
AATGGCGCGCGGGCACATAGTTTTCCCCGCACCGTTCACCGTTCAGCAACACGATGGCATGATGGCGCACCCGGACGAAGCGCAGCCGCACCCGGCGATCCCCGGCGGCAAATCCCGCCGGCACCAGGAAGTCCAGACGAAACCAGGCCGACCCCTTCGCCGCGGAAAGCGCGTACTCGGGCACGCGCACAATCTCCCAGCCGTCCGCCGGCACCGTGTCGCACTCACCTCCCACGTGGCGCAGCCAATCGCCGTTGAGGCACACCTGCACCCGCGCCTCGTCCAACGCATTCCTCACTTTGGGTGCGGCCGCAGTCGCCACCCCGGCACCCGCCGTCACCGCCGTTGCCAGAACCGTTTGCTTCATTGGGTCGAATAGATTGATGGATTTCATTCCGTTGGGCCTGACCAGGCCAGGCTTGCATGTGCCGCCACAGGGCGAATTTTTATCCTGCGTCATGCCGGACACGCTGCAATCGATAACTGAATCGAACGCGTTGATTTGGCCGGCCACCTCGCAAGACGCGCGGATTGTGAGTTCCCGCTTTACGGCCCGCGCGCGCCGGCCAAACTCTGGATGGTTGCCGGTTCCCCGAACGATATTCATGAAAATCAATCAAGTCATCATCACGGGCAAGCGCGAGGTGTCGCTGCAGCCCCTCTCCTTGGAGGAAGGAAACCTGAAGCCAAACGAGCTTTTGATCGAGACGGAGCGCAGCTTCATCAGCGCAGGGACCGAGCTCGCCAGTTATACCGCCACTGAGGCCGCGGTCTACCAACCGGGGAGCTGGTGCTGCTATCCCTGGAAATCCGGCTATGCCAATGTCGGGGTTGTGCGCGATGCCGGCGCCCACCATCGCGCGCTGATCGGCCAAAGGGTCTTCACCCATGGTCCGCATGCGTCGGCCTTCCGGTACCAGACCGACCCCTTGTACAAACTGGTCGCCCCCGTTCCGGACGGCCTCCCGCCCGAGGAGGTCGTTGCCACCAGAATGGCGATGATTGCCATGTCTGCCGTCGATGCGGCCAAGCCGGAACATATGCGCTGGGTGGTGGTGATCGGTCTCGGGATGGTCGGCAATCTGGCGGCGCAACTATTCCGGATCACCGGAGCCAATGTGATCGGCATCGATCCGAGCGTCGCGCGGCGGCGCCTTGCTGCCGAGTGTGGCATCCCTCATGTCTTCGCGGGGACGGAGGAGGAAGTCGCCACGGAAGTACGCCGGCTAACCGGCGGCCGCCTGGCCCAGGTCACCGTGGACGCAGTGGGCCATAGTTCCATCTCAATCCAGGCGCTGCGCCTCGCGGCCAAGGGCGGAGAGGTGATCGTGCTGGGCAGCCCCCGCGTCGAAGTCGCGGGCAACCTGACCGAGGTGTTTGCCGCGGCTCACCTTCGTTGGATCACCATCAAAGGAACGCTCGAATGGAATCTTCCGGCTGAATCGGTGATCGAGCAGGATTATAGCCAGAAAAAGAAGCTGGATGGCTTGTTCCAATGGGTCTCGGACGGACGCCTGCGGATCCGGCCATTGCTTACCCATGTGCTTCCTCCCGCGGAGATCAAGGCGGCCTACGAAGGTCTCTTGAACCATAAGGACGAATACGTGGGGGTCGTTCTGAAGTGGAAATAGGGATGCAGCGTGTTCCGGCACGCACCGATGTCGCGAAGACCTCGCTGACGAATCTCCATTTCATCCCCGTCGGCGGCTGGAATTTGGGCTCCGGGCGCCCCTCGGCGGGACCGACGTTGTCGCTGACGATCAAGTCCGGGAGGCCGGAGCGGTTGTTCCGTGTTGAGGGTGCCGTTGGAGCCGGACCAGCCTCGGCTTCCTCCGGATCATTTCAGATTCGCGATGCTCTCGGGGCGGGCGCAGCCGCCGCCCTGGTCGAGCCAGCCTTTCCCGATGCGGCGGATCGTCTCCCAATCGCTGGCTGAGCCCAGCAGCACATAAAACACGCGGCGCTCCGTCCAGCGGTTGAATGCCATGTCCTTGCAGTATTCCGAGTAATCCCGCCAAAACGAAACGAGCGATTTGCCGTTCGGGATAAAAAACTGGCCGATGGAGCCGAAATGGTAGGTGTACGGCGACCCCGGTTTCCAGTCGGAGCCTTGTGAGTTCAACCAGCCGATCGGCCAATGGTCCCAGATTCCCTGGCCCCAACCCACGCCTCCTTGGGCGCCCGGGGTGCTGTGGTCGACGAGGCAGTTGTTCTCCGCGGAGAAGCCGCTGGCTTTTCCGAGCACGGCGAAAAGCAGCTTCTCGCGGAAGGGGATGACCAGGGCGTAGCCGGGCGAGTGATAGATGTCCGCCAGGGTCGCGTCGTTGCCACGGCGCCGGACGTTTCCTTGTTGGTCCCAAAAAATGTCGTATTGCCGGTCGCGATAGAGATCGAGCACCGCAAAGACATGGGCGTCTCCATGCTCCGTGTCGCTCAAGACCAGATCCTTGATGACCGAACCGACGGGTGCCACGCCGAAACATTCCACGGGTTGCGTGCTGTACCCCACGACCTCATCGGGCATCAGACTTTCGTAGGTCATGCGGCGCAAAACCAGTCCGTTGGGGTACGCAAAGTAGTCCTCCGTCCCGCGCAAGCGCGGTTTGGTGTCGTCCTTCGCGTTGACGCAAAAATAGGTCCAGCGCACCCAGACCCGCTGGGGTCCGCTTTGGATGATGTCCACGAAGCTGTTGCGCTCCCTGCGCCCGTTGTCGTTGAACAACTCGGCGTCCCCCAGATTGCCCTCGAAGAACTGGTCGCACATGGCCGACCCGTTGGTCAGCTCCAACCAGGGGCAGTAGCTGGCCTCGTGGCTGAAGACGAAGCGGAGAGGGGAGTCTTTCCAGACGACGATCACGGCCTTCTTGGGGTTCAGGTCCGCGTGGGTCGGGCTGGGGCTCAATGCACCCGTGTAGTGCCCCGGCGCATAATCCTTCACCTCGAAGGCCGAGACACCGTCGGTCTTTCGGCCGGCCAGCTCGGCCATGGTCATGGGCGCGGTTTTCTCAAAGATCGGATCCGGGCCGCCGGCGGATGCTGCCGGCGGGATTCCGATCAGACCCCATCCCGCCGCCGCGAGCAGGAGGAGACGCCGAGGAAAGGTTTTCATGTCTTGAAGCCAGGGGTAGCAGATTACGCGAAGCTCTGGATAATAACGTGACTCCTGACAGGCGAATGAAATCGCGCCGGCCCAACCGAGGGTGATGAAGATGCAGAACCGGAGAGTGGTGTGGTCCGGTGCGCAGATCTTACCGTCCTGATCTTACAGCAAACCACCGCGCGATCCGTTTACCCCCGCGTCTCATTTTCCCGGCAGCAGCCGGCGGGCGGAGGCGTACCCGGGGTCGATCTGCAGCGTGCGGCGGGCCGCCGCCTCGGCTCCGGCCCGGTCGCCCAGCTGCCACAAAATGGTGGCGCGGGCGTAGGGATAATCCGCCACGTCGGGCGCCAGGATCTCGGCCTGCTCAAAGCGCGTCACGGCTTCCCGCGGCCGCCCGGTCTGGGAGAGCAACAGGCCCAGATTGTACCAGGCGCGGTCAAAGCGCGGGTCCCGCCGTGTCGCCTCCTGCAGCGCTTGCTCCGCCTCCTCGGGCCGGCGGGCCGCGGCAAAAGCCAGTCCCGCCTGGTAGGCGGACAGGGCGTCCCCCGGATTCAGTTGCGCCGAGCGCCAGAGCACATCGCCGGCTTCCGCCGGGCGTCCCAGCCGGTCAAGCACGACGCCCAGCGATTCGGCGAATGCCGGTGAGTTTGGATCCCAGGCGAT
>JBAZMN010000285.1:0-3759 GCA_041649735.1 Opitutaceae bacterium
AGATGGCCATGGCCGCGGCCGTGCGCTCGGCCGGTGAGGCCAGGCCGGCGATGGCTGTGCCGATCGTCTGGAACTGCTGGGCCGCGCCCATGCCGCGCAGCGCCTCCAGATCGAGGCCCAGGGCCTTGAAGAGCTTTTCGCTTTTGTCCCCGGAGGCGCTAATCCCGCTTAGGGCGCGCTGCATCTGGTTGATGGCCATGCCAGCCGAGTCGGCGCCGATCCCCGCATCCTCGAAAGCCTGGCGCAGCGTCATGAGGTCCCGGACGGAGGCGCCCGTGCGCGCGGAGAGGTCGGACAGGTTGCCCCCCATGTCGAGGGCTTTTTTGATGCCGGCTGTCACGCCGGCCAGGGACAGGCCCACCCCGGCCATGGCCGCCAGGCCGGTCACCA
Organism: Opitutaceae bacterium; assembly: GCA_041649735.1. Lineage (GTDB taxonomy): Bacteria > Verrucomicrobiota > Verrucomicrobiia > Opitutales > Opitutaceae > Fen-1467. The sequence continues at coordinate 391 of JBAZMN010000285.1, forward strand.
CGGAGCGCACCGAGCGCTGCACGCCGGCAATGCCGTTGATAAACTGGCCCGCCTGCAGAGTGAGCACCGCCTCGAGGTTCACCTCTGCCTCCCTGGCGCCGGGCGCCGCCGGGCAGTGGCCCGCTTGAGCCCCGCCAGCGCTTTGTCCATTCGGCCGAGCATGTCACTCTCCTCCAGGCTGGGGCCGGAGGTGTCGTCGCCCTTGCGCGTGCGGATCGCCGTCACCTCCAGAAACGCGCGGGCCAGCGGCGTCTCGAACGTCTCCGAGGCTCGCTGGCCGTACTCGCTGCGCAGGGCATCCCAGACCGTCAGCACCCACCCGAGCCCGCTGCTGCGGCCTGGGAGCTCCGGAAAGGGCCGTCCTGGTTCCCTCCGGCCCTCTCTCCCGCCAGGGGCGCGAAGGCGGCATTGAGATGCGCCACGATCTTGCGGCCCAGCTCCCCGATCACCGCTGCCGGCACCCGTCCGCAGAACTCCGCCACGCCGTCCTCGAAGGCCGGGCTGCCGGCCGCCTTCATCGCCTGCTCGGCCGGCAGGCTCAGGATGTACGCGGCCCGGGCGAGATCGATCAACCCCACCTTGGGCCCGGGCTTCTTGCCCAGCTCGAGGATGGGGCTGGCAATCTTTTCGAGGGCCAGGTAGTGCCCGATCGTCACCGGCTGCAGCACCACCTGGCCCACGCGCAGCTCGTCGGGCACCATGCCCTCCACCACCGCCGGCGGCGTGCGCTCGGCCCCGCCCTCGGCGCTGGCCTGCTGCATCGCCCCCAGGCGCCGGCGCTGCGCGGCCGAGAGCTTGTCGATGTCGGGCTTGGGCGGCATGCCGGGCTACTCCACCAGGTTGGCGAACTTCTTGGCCTTGATGTTGAGCTTCTTCCAGCCCTTCTGCTCCCACTTCGTGCTCGCGCCCTGCACGATGCAGTCGAAGCCGGCGATCTGGATGTCGTCCCCGCGGTCCGGCACGGCGGATGCGGCCTCGCAGATCACGTCGATGTCGCAGACGTCCTGCTCGTCGAAGAAGATCTGCGAGATCGTGAACCCGTTCCCGTCAAAGAGGAAGTCCTCGGCCCCGGCCTTCTCGTGGCCCTGGCCGGTGATGATGCCGGCCGCCCAGGTGTCGCCGGCTTCGGTCTCGATGCCCCACACTGCCACGCGGCCGCGGATGGTCGGGTTCATTACAGGCTCTCCTTGGTCTTGAGCACCTTCCAGGGGTAGATGTAGCTGTTGCCCTCGCCGTCGATCAGCTTGAGCTGGAGGTAGGTGTCGTCGGTGTCCGGCACCGTGAAGGTCAGCTTCCAGCGGCTGTAGGCGTTGTACACCGTGCCGGTGTAGACGGCCGCGTTGGTGGAGTAGAGCCCCACCGTCACCTGGCAGGTCACGTTGGAGAGCCCCTGGACGTCGGCGTTGGTGCTCGTGCCCGCATAGGCCACGCAGTTGGAGAGCAGCAGCGACGCGCCGCGGTAGACGCTCACGTCCGAGGCCGGCTTAACGCTCTCCCCGCGCAGGCTCACCAGCGCCGCCGTCTCCGGCGCCACCGAGTCTGCCAGCGCGAGACCGCAGACCCAAGACCACAGACCACACGCCGCCGCCAGCGCCGCGATGGCGCAGCCGGCCGCGGTCAACCTTCCACGTCGCGCTTTCCGCGTCTCAATCTTCACGGCGTCACCTCGCGTTGATCGTCCACGTCCACCGCGGCGTCCAGGCGCACGCGGAACTTGTAGGCCGCCAGCGGCCAGCCGTTGGGCAGCGTCACCGCCTCGGCGCCGCCGTAGCCCAGGGCGCGCGTGGTTTCATGGTCGTCCGGGAAGACCATGGAAAGCACCCGCGCGCGGCAGTCGTTCACCAGGGCCAGCAGCGCCGGCCGCGTGCCCCGCGGCTTGAAGAGCGCCACTTCGGGCTGCGGCTCCAGCGCCAGGTTGTAGCCCACGATCACATCGATCTGGTTGCCCGCCAGCGGGTCCTGCTCCTGCTCGCCCAGCGCGTCGTCCCCGGCCCAGTGCAGCACCACCAAGAACCCCGCCGGGCCCTGCGTCAGCAGCTCCAGCACGTTCCAGGGGTCCTTGGCCACGGAGAGCGTGCCCTTGTGCTCCCCGACCCAGTCGGCCAGGTCCGCGTGGATCGCCTGCATGATTTCGGGAATCGTCATGCTTCGCTACCGCTTGCCGCTGGCCGCCTCGCCCTCGGCCGCCGGCGCCAAGGCCGGGGCGGCCAGGCGCGCCGAGAACATGCACCCGGGAAAATGCCGCTGGAGGCTGCGCACCACATCGTCCAGCGTGCCGTCGATCTTGCCGCGCACGATCGCCGCGTAGTAGCCGCGCACCGGCTCGCCGGCCACGGGCTTGCCGCGCTGCCGCAGCTCCAGCGCCGGCAGCAGCGTCGCCTTGTCCAGCGGGGGCTTCTCCGGCAGCCTGCGCTCCCGGCGCGCCGCCGCGGGTCCTGTCGGTTTTTCGAGCATGGTCCCCTCCCTCACGCCAGGAGCCGGTCCTGGCTGTCGTAGGTCTTGGCGGGCTCGCTCACCACCGCGCCGGCGTCGCCCGGGGTTTTGTTGAGCTCGAGCTGCGCCGTGCCGTCCCCGATCGCGTCGAGCTTCTTCTGCCAGCTCTCGGCCTCGGCCTTCCAGGGGTTGGCGTCGTCGGCCACGCCCCGGCGTTTGTAAAAGAAGCAAAGCGCGATCGCCTTGGCCGCGGCCTTTATCGCCGCCGGCACCGGGGAAACCGGCGTCGCATACCGCGCCCCGATCCGGCCGTCGATGTCGTCGCCGGCCGCGCTGATTACGGAGGCCAGGATGCCGGGGTCGGGCGAGCCGTCCGCGTCGTCGTCCTGCGCGGCGGCGAGCCGCGCCTTGTCGATCAGCGCCGTCAGCTCTGCCTCTGTGGTGTAGGCCATTGCCCTCTACTCCCGGCCCCGCCCCGCGTTCCGGTGTGGGGCCGGCCTCGCAGCGGAGAGGCGCGGCCCCTTGTGCCGGGAGCGCGGCAACTCGAAACAACTCAGGCGGCGACTCGGCCGGCGTAGGCCAGGTGCGGGAGCGTCAGGAACCCCTCGCCGATCGCGTCGGCGCCATAGATGAACTCGCGGCCGAAGAACACGTTGTCGTCCTTCACGTCGTCCTTGGCCTGCAGCACCGGCAGCCGCGCGCGCTGGCAGCCCACCGGCTTCATCGTGCCCTTCTGGCCCAGCAGGAACCAGTAGTTGGCGTAGGTGCCCGCCAGCTTGGGGTGCGTGCGCAGGATGGCCTTGCCGCGGCAGCGGTTCTGGATCGAGCCGCCCTTGCCCGTGCCCGAGCTCACCAGCTCGTTCTTCACCAGGTCCCAGGCCGTCGCCCGCAGCGCCGCGCCCACCAGCAGGTAGACCGTCATCACGCCCAGCGGAT
>JBAZMN010000286.1:0-3753 GCA_041649735.1 Opitutaceae bacterium
CGCGGAATGGCACCGAGGCCCTTCAAGTCCGAGAGGGCGCCGAAACCCAGAAAGACCTGGCTGCCGCCGGGGCTGGCAAAGTCGTTCGTGCTGAAATACGTGCCGGCGGGATCAATCTCCATATGCCGGAATTCCATCAGCCAGATGGCTTCCAGCGAAAGCTTGTCCGTCAGGGAGATGGACGCATCCAGCGCATAGACCGGGAGCAGCGCCTCGCGCAGCTCCGAGCCGGGCGTGCGCAGGCGCGACACGTCGGCGGGATTGATCACATTGATGCCGTTGGGAATGAACGTGCTCTCACCCCAGCTGATGACCTGCCGGCCGAGGCGGACGGTCAGCGGCATCGAGTCGAGCTCAAACCGGCCGGTGAGGTAGTGGTCGAGCATGATCGCGCCGGAGCCCACGCGGCCCTGGGCCAGCGGCGACAGGGGCACGTGCAGCAGCGTCGAATTGGCATTCTTGAGATCGTAGAAATAATAGCCGCGCGCGAACAGCCCCAGGTTGTGCCACTTGAGCTCGAGGTCATGCGTGCCCTTGACGAGAAACGAGGCGACCCCGGTGTCGTAGTTGAGATCGCCATCATCGCCATTGACCGAGTAGGCTTGGCCGGGCACTCCATTGAAGGTGTTGCTGAGACCGTAGAGGACCGGATCGGGCTTCTGCAGGCGGGCGAGAAAACCCACCGAGAGCGTGCTGTCGAAACTTCCGTCCACATCGCCGAGGGCGAAGACGAAGCCGTACACGGCGGTCGCACCGGAAAGGAACAGGCCGGCGGCCAGCACGAGTGCAGCTTGACTCCGACGGCGCGCAGAAACGGAACAGGCAGGTCGGGATTTCATAGCTGGGTATTAAGACGACAAAACCTCCGCGCAGGGAGGTCGAGGGTTGGGGGTAGGGATTAACCCGAGGTCACAATCGAGCGACGCGAGATGAAGGGTGGTTTCCAGAGTGACCGCAAGAATTAAAACCGCGATCTGCAACACGTTAGTTGGCTTAATGACGTGCCATAGTCCGGATTGTATCGCGTTGGTTCCACGCATGAGGAGTTGCACCCAGGGAAGCCGCCGGTTGCGCGATTCCCGCTTTGACGTGACAGGGCAAATCGTGACGTGATGGCGCAATGGAGGCGGCGTCGCATATTCACATCAAGGGCGCGCGGGAGCACAACCTGAAGAACCTCGAACTGCGCCTGCCCCGGGGCCGGCTCGTGGTCATCACCGGACCGAGCGGTTCCGGCAAATCGTCGCTGGTCTTCGACACCCTTTATGCGGAGGGGCACCGCAAATACATGGAGAGCCTGTCCACCGAGGCGCGCCAGGTGCTGGAGCAGCTCCGCCGGCCGGACGTCGATTTCATTCACGGACTTTCCCCCGTGCTGGCCATCGAACAGCGCACGGGGGGCGGCTCGCCGCGCACGACGGTGGCGACGGTCACCGAACTCGCCGATTACGCGCGTCTGCTGTGGATGCTGCAGGGCGAGCAGTTCTGCCCCAAGGACGGCGGCCGCATCGAGCCACGTTCGCTCGACGACTGTGTCGAGCGCGTCCTGCGCGAGGCGCCCGGCCAGCGCATCGTGCTGCTGGCTCCCTGGATGCGCGCCAAACCCGCCGTGCTGCGCGGCGAGCTCCCCGGCCTGCGTCAGCGGGGATTTCAGCGCGTCCGGATCGGCGGCGAAATCAAGCTGCTCGACGACCCGCAGCTGCTGCCGGCGGGCAGCAAGGAGCTGGCGGTCGACCTCGTCATCGACCGGTTGGCGGCCTCGCCCGAGCAGCGCAGCCGGCTGGCCGACTCCCTCGAACTCGCGTTCCGCGAGGGGAATGATCACGCCGTCGTGCTGGTCCAGGAATCGCCGGAGGATCCGGGGCGCGAGATCCTGCTCAGTCAGAGCCTGAGCTGCGCGGTCTGCGGCGAGGTCTACGACCGGCTCAAGCCACGACATTTCTCCTTCAATCATCAGGAGGGTGCCTGCCCCGCATGCGGCGGCCTGGGGCGCCAGATGACGTTCAGCGAGGAGCTGGTCGTGCCCGATCCGGGTAAATCGGTCCGCGAAGGCGCGCTCAAGCCGTGGCGCATCGGCGGGAAAAACCTCATCATCAAGCACAATGCCATCCTCAAGCAACTGGCCGAGCAGCTGCCCTTTGATCCGGAAAAACCCTGGCGCGAACTGCCGGCCGACGTGCGGCGCACGTTGCTGCACGGGGCGGGGGAGCGGCTGTTCAGCTTCCGGCTCCGGCGCATGAAGCAGCCGAAGCTCATGCCCTTTGCCGGGGTGCTGGCCCTGCTCGACCAGAGCTGGCGCGAGACGCGCAGCGATGGCTTTCGCGCGCGGCTGACGACTTTCCAGGTCAGCGCCGAATGTCCGGCCTGCCGGGGTACCCGGCTCAATCCGCGGGCCGCGGCGGTGACGATTTCATGTAGGAGCCTGCTTGCAGGCGATGATGCCCGTGGCGGGTCGGTTGTCGGAGGATCGCGTGCCAGCACGCTCCTACAGTTGTCTTTCCCGCAATTCATGTCGCTCGACATCGCCACGGCCCATGCCATTGCCCGCGAGCTCGCCGCCGCGCATGGCGGCAACGCGGCGCTCCACGATGTCGTCACCGGCATCGAGCAGCGGCTGCACTTCCTGCGCGAAACCGGTCTCGGCTACCTGACGCTGGACCGCGAGTATTCGACGCTCAGCGGCGGCGAGGCCCAGCGCGTCCGCCTGGCCACGCAACTCGGCATGGGCCTGATCGGCGTCATCTATGTGCTCGACGAGCCCAGCATCGGGCTCCACGCCCATGACAACCGCAAGTTGATCGAAACGCTCGGCGAGCTGCGCGACCGCGGCAACACGGTGATCGTGGTCGAGCACGACGAGGAGACGATGCGCGCGGCGGACGAACTGGTCGAACTCGGGCCGGGCGCCGGCACCGAGGGCGGCGAGCTGTTGTTCCAGGGTTCGCCCGCGGCCTGCGCGCTGCAGCCCGCCTCCGCTTCGCGCACCGGTCCCTACCTTGCCCGGAAGCTCGGGGTGATCAAGGAGGCCCGGACCCGTGTCCCCGACGGCCGCTGGCTGACGGTCCGGGGCGCGCAGGAGCATAATCTCAAGAACCTCGACGCCGCGTTCCCGGCGGGCCTGCTCACCTGCGTCACGGGCGTCTCCGGCTCAGGCAAAAGCACGCTGGTGAACGACATCCTGGCGGCCGCCGCGGCGCGGAAGCTCAACGGGGCGAAACTGCTGCCCGGACGCCACCGCGGGCTCGACGGCTTGGAATTCTTTGAGAAAACCGTGCGCGTCGACCAGGAGCCGATCGGGCGGAGTCCGCGCTCGAATCCCGCCACCTATACCAAGCTGCTCGACCAGTTGCGCGACCTGTTCGCGAAGTGCCCGCTCGCCAAGGTGCGGGGCTACAAGGCGAGCCGCTTCAGCTTCAACGTGCGGGGCGGACGCTGCGAACGCTGCCAGGGCGACGGCCAGATCCGGCTCGACATGCAATTTCTCGCCGATGCCTACACCGAGTGCCCGAGCTGCGGCGGCCGCCGTTTCAATCGCGAGACCCTCGAGGTGCGCTTTCGCGGCCGGAACATCGCCGACGTGCTCGCCCTGACCGTGCGCGAGGCCATGGAACTGTTCCGGCACGTCTCGCCCATCATGGAAAAACTGGAGACGCTGGACGCCGTCGGGCTCGGCTACCTCCAGCTCGGCCAGTCGGCGGTGACGCTCTCCGGCGGGGAGGCGCAGCGGCTCAAGCTCTCGCTCGAACTCAGCCG
>JBAZMN010000287.1:0-3749 GCA_041649735.1 Opitutaceae bacterium
CGGTGGCCAGTTCGAGCGCGGAATTGGAGGCGGCGGAAATGTGGCCGTTCCGGGCGCGGAACACGACCTTGATGCGCGCATCGGCCGCGGCGTACTGTTCGAGCAGCGGGCGTACGTGCGGCTGGGTCGAGGCGTCGTCGGCGATGCACAACTGCCAGTTCGGGTAAGCCTGGGCGATCGCCGACTCGACCGCCTTGGCCAGCCATTTCTGCGGCGTGTTGAAGACCGGCATCACGATCGAGATCAGCGGCTGGGAGCTGAAACGCCCGACGTGGCTGGCGAGCGTGCGCAGCGATTCGGGCGTATGATGGTCGTAGACCTTGATCCAGTCCTCATAGTTGCTCAGTTCGAGCTGGCCGGAATCCTGGTCCACACACAGCGGTGTCTCGAAAAAGCGATGCCACTGGCCCCGATCGTCCCCGACTTCGAGGGCCAGCGCGGTGTCGCCCTGGATCAGTTCCACCTCGATCCGAAAGCCGCAATATTCGGCCCGGGCATGCTCCTTGAACGAAGCGAGCACATCCATGCGCTTGTGCCCGTACACCCCGGGCAGGATGCGGCCGCTGATGACGGCGCGCACCTCCTGGAGCGGGCGGTCCCGCAGGGACATGCACCAGCCGCGGATGACCACGGTGCGCGGCGGAAAAGTCCACGCGGTCGGGTAGTCGACACTGTAGCGAAACTCGGGCGGAGACACCTGGAAGTCCGACGGGCGGAAGGCCAGCTGCACCTCGGGCACGACGGAGAAGTCGTAGGCGGGGGCGGAGGGCGGCGCGGCCGCCGGCCGGCGGCGGAGGGGATCGATGAGCCGGCGCCGGAAAAAACGCAGCGGCGCGGTCAGCTTCCAGGAGAACGACGCCTGCATCTGGCGGATCTTTTCCTCGCGCTGGAAGATCCGGTCCTCCCGCTGGCGGACGGCTTCCCGCAGCAGGTCGCGCAGGCGGGCCAGTTCCTTAAGGGAATTCTCGCCGAGCGCGAGCGCCCGGGCCCGGGTTTCCGTGAGCCGATACAGGGTCTGGGCCAGATCACTTTCGAGCGTGACCTGAGCCTGCTTGAGATTGGCGACCTGCAGGCGGGCGGCATCGGCCGCCCGGTGGGCCTCGGCGCGCTCCTCCTCCAGATGGGTGAGCACGGCTTGGGCGGGCGCGGCGGCGGCATCCGCCTCGAGCTGCCGGCAGAGCAGCGCCAGGTCGTCGGCCAGGGCGGCCAGTCCGGTGGCAGTGGATTGGCTCTCCGGCGGCAGCGGGTCCCGCCACGCCGCCAGCTCGCGGTGGAGCTGCCGGGCGAGCAGGGGAACGTCGGCCGACGGGGCGGCGGTGAGGCCGCTCCAGTCGGCGCGCGGGGCCACGGCCATGATGGCGTCGTAGAATCCCGCCAGGGCGACGGCGTTGGCCGTCAGGTCGAAATGGGCGCGGGCGAACGCGACGGCGCCCTCGCTGAGGCGCGCGGCCAGGGCGCCATCGGCGAAGATGCGCTGGCAGGCGTCGGCGATTTCCTCCGGCGAACCGGTCCGGAGGAACAGGGCGTCGCGGCCGTCCTGCATCTGCGCGGCCAGGTTGGTGCCGGGCAGCACGACCGGTTTGCCCATCGCGAGGAACTCGGGCAGCTTGGAAGGCAGGCGGTAGTCATTGAACGCCCCGGCGCGTCCCGGCTGCACCAGCACGTCGGCCAGCGCGAGCAGGCGGGGGACCTCGGCATTGCGGACAAAGCCGAGTTCGCGGACGCAGCCGCGCGGATCGAAGCCCAGCTCCTTTTCGAAATCGGGCAGGGTGAAGCCGGCGCGCAGCAGGCGGGTGGGCGTGCCGCGTTCGTTGAGGAGCCGGACCGCGAGATAAAGGTCCCGGATCTCGGCCTGGTTGGCGAACGTGATGCTGCCGGGGAAGACGATGACTTTTTCTTCCGCGCGGAGGTCCAGCTCGCGCCGCAGCGCCGGATCGGCCGGTTGCGGCCGGTAATTCGAGAAATCCACCCCGGGCGGCAGCGTCTGCACCGGCGGTCCGGCCGGCACGAACCGGCGCAGCGGATCGATGATGACGGTGACGCCGTCGGCCAGGCGCAGCAGATTGCGGTAGCGGACCGGATGGGACAGGCCGTCCTTGAGCGTGTCGGCGCGCTCGGCGTCGAGCTGCCCGCGCAGGGACTCGAACGGCCGCCCCGCCCAGGCCGCGAGGAGATGTTCCTCGTTGTCCTCGAGGTGCACGACCAGCCGGGCGCGGGCCCGGTGCTGGTAGGCCAGCACGAACCGGCGCACCGCCTCGCGGGGCGTCCAGGCGTGGATCAGATCCGCGGGGCCGCCGTCGGGAAACAGGTTGGGCTGGGCGAGCAGCTCCTCGTATGTCGCCGGGGTGAAACGCGGCCGGGTGAGAACCTCAAAGGTGCTCCGGCCGGTCGGGACCGCCACCACACAGGCGTAGCCGCGCTGGCGCAGGGCGTTGGCGAAGCCTGCAATGTGGTTGAGGCTGTTGGTGGTGAAATCGCCGTAATTGACGAAGAGAATGTTCACTCGACAAGGCGAGAAGAGGGCGGGGGGCGGCCTCAGTATTGCGGCAGCTCCGCGGCGGCGCGCTGCACGTCCTTGGCCTTCGGTTCGGGCAGATTTTCAAAGCCGCCGGCATACTTGGTGACAATGGGGTCCCACGGCGCCGCGCCCCGGATGCTGCGGTTGGGGGTGAGGCTCCACTCCATGATTGCCTGGACCATGACGCAGGGATCCTTGACCGGCAGATCGGCGAAGGAGCGCTCGCGCACCACCAGCTGGTTCTCGTCGCCGGCCTGGATCCGGCCGCGGAACCACTGGAGGCGGGCGGCGTCCGCCCGGGCGCTGTCACCCTGAGCATAGGCAGCGAGGTATTGCTCCAACGCCCGCTCGGACTCGGCCGTCCGGCCGGACCGGGCCAGCAGCTCGAGGGTTTTCAATTCGCATTGGCGCCGCTGGTCGCCGGAAAACGGCGTGGCGGCCAGAAAGGCGGACAGCTCATCGAATTTCCCGAAGGCGGCCAGATGGTCGAGATAGGCGAGGTAAACTCCGGTCAGGTCGTCCAGGGCCGCCGCGGTGGCGATCTGGCGCGCCGCGGTCAGGTCGCCCAGCGCCGCGCGATACTCGGCCAGCAGCCGGGCGGCCTCCTGGTTGCCTCCGGGGAAGAACTGGCGGGCCACGGCCTCGACGTCGTCGCGCACTTCCGGCTGTTCGAGCGCGCCGCCCTGGAGGACGATGTGTTTGAAGGACCGGTGCAGCGCGCCGGCCCGCTGGAGCTTGAGTTCGCGCTGGATCATCCCGGAGAGCACGCCCAGCTTGACGGCGTCCTGCGGGTGTTCTTCGAGCAGGCTTGCGATCTCGGTGCGCGGCACGCCGCGGATGGCGAGGGACTCGCCGAGGATGGGAAAGAGCACGGCCTGTTCATCGGGCGTGGCGCCGGTGAGCAATTCGTCGACGACCTTGCCCTGGTTGAAGCGGGTCGCGATGCGGAACATCGTGCCCAGCAGCAGCGGCCGGTACTGGGGGAGGATGGGGAAGATCAGCGCCTCGGACCAGCGCTTCTGGCGCGACAGGACCTCGATGATGCGGGCAAAGGCGGCCAGGCGCACGTCGTCCCAGCGCTGCTCATCGGTGTTGTAGAGGAAGATCGCACAGTTGACCGCGTCGTACGCGGCCAGACGCTTCACTTCCAGCCAGGGCAGGACCCGCTCCTTGAAATAAGGCAGCTCGTAGGGCCCCAGTTTCAGGCTGCCCGCCTTGAGCCGGGCGCCGA
>JBAZMN010000288.1:0-3732 GCA_041649735.1 Opitutaceae bacterium
CCTTCCTGCCCGGCGCGCTCGACAACTGGCGGATGAACGGCCGGGTCTACGGCCTGCCGTTCAGCTACGCCTGCTGGACCATCTTCTACAACCGCGGCCTCTTCCGCGCGCACGGCTGGATGGAGCCGCGCACCTGGGATGAGTTTTTCGCCCTCTGTGACCGGATCCGCGCGATCGGTCTCGCCCCCTTGAGCGTGACCGGCATCTACGGTAATTACCCCGACGCCTTCCTGCGCGCGGCCTATTACGATCTGGCCGGCGCCGAGGGCTGGCGGGCGCTCAACGAGCTTGCGCCCGGTGCGCGGCTCGACCCGCGTTATCTCCGGGCGGCCGGCGTGCTTCAGCGCATCATGCAGCAGGATGTGTTGCGCGGCTGGGAGGGCGACACCCATACCGCCGCCCAGCAGGCCTTTCTGCAAGGCCGCGCGGCGATGACCGTCTCCGGTTCCTGGATGGTCAATGAAATGGAGGGCAAGTTTCCGCCCGGCTTTGAACTGGGGGCGATGAACTTTCCCGTGTTTCCCGAAGGCGTCGCCGATCCCACGACGATCCAGACGGGTGCGGATTGTTTCTTTGTCTTCGCGTCGGGCGATGCGCGCCGGGAGCGGCTGACGGTCGACTTTCTGCGTTTTCTCACGTCCCGGGCCCGGGCCGCGGCCTTTGTCCGCCGGGTGGATTCGCCCGTGGCGGTGCGGGGCGTGCCGGTGACGGCGTACTCGGAACGGATGCGTCCCACGGCGGAGATGATTGGACGCGCCCGCGAAGCGTTCAATATGCCGCAGGTGATGTTGCAGCCGCCGACGGTCCGGCAGGCGCTCATCGACCGCCGGCAGGACCTGATGACGGGCCGCATCACCCCCCGCCAGTTTGGCGAGGCCTTGGAGGCCGCCGCCGCTGCGGACCGGGCCCGGGTGGCGGATCCGGAGCGCGTGGAGACAGTGCATCCTTGGGCGGCGGCATTGCTGCTGTTGATCATGGCCGGCGCCGCCGGCTGGCTGGCCTGGAACGGACGCCGGCGGAAAAACAACGGGTCAGGCGCGGCCACGAAACTGGCCGCCGGTCAGGCGCATTTCGGCCGTCTCCGGGCGCCGGTGGCGCTGGGGTTCATCGGGCCGGCGCTGTTGCTCTACGGGGGCATCGTACTGGTGCCGTGCCTGGGGGCTTTCGCATGGGCGTTCACCCGCTGGGACGGCATCGGTCCGCGCACCTGGGTCGGGCTCTTCAACTTTAAATCGCTGCTGCTGGAGAGCGATGTGTTTTGGGCCGCGCTGGGACACAACCTCTATCTCATGTTCGTGCCCGCGGCGTGCGTGGTGCCCCTGGCGCTGCTTTTCGCCGGTCTCATCCACCGCGGTGTCTGGGGGGCCGGCGTCTTTCGGGTCGTGTTCCTCTTTCCCAACATTCTCGGCGGCATCGCGGCCACCCTGCTCTGGCTGAACGCCTATGATCCGCACCGCGGCCTGGTCAACGCGGGCCTGGTCAAGCTGGGCGGTCTGCTGGACATCCTCGGGGCTCCGGCGGGTTGGGTGGCTTGGTTTGCCTCGTTCGACGGCTACGCGTGGCTGGCGCCGGCCCATCTTTATGGCGCGCTCATCCCCATCTATCTCTGGATGGCCTGCGGCTTCAACCTGGTGCTTTACCTCGCGGCGATGGAGGGCGTGGATCCGCAGCTTTACGAGGCGGCCGAACTCGACGGGGCGCCGGCCTGGCGGCAGTTTGTCTTCATCACGCTGCCGATGATCTGGGAGGTGCTGGCGATCTCGGCGGTTTTTCTCGTCATCGGCGGGCTCAACACCTTTGAGCTCATCTGGCTGCTGACGTCGCAGGATCCGTCCACGAGCACGCACGTGCTCGGCACGCTGATGGTGACCGCCCTGTTCAAGGATTTTGCGATCGGCCGCGCGACGGCGGTCGCGGTCGTGATGTTTCTGCTGGTGTTCCTGGGGAGTGCGACCGTGCTCCGCGCCATGCGCCGGGAGGTGATCGAATCATGAAACCCGGCCTCTCCCGCCGCCTGATCGTAGCCGTGCTCGTCGCCTACGCCGGGTGGGTCGTCTTCCCGCTGCTCTGGGTGGCCTACTCGTCGCTCAAGACCGACGCGGCCATCTTCCGCGACGCCTTCGCCCTGCCGGCGGCCGCGGATCTGCGCTTCGACAACTACGGACGCGCCTGGCGCGAGGCCCGCTTCGGCGACTATTTTTTCAACAGCGTGCTTGTGACCACGGTCTCGGTGACGGCGATCGTGCTGCTGGGCGCGATGGCCGGTTATGCGCTCAGCCGTTTCCACCATCCCGCCGGCCGCTTCGTGTTCGGGCTCTTCCTCGCCGGGCTGATGATCCCGGTGCAGCTCGGGATCGTGCCCCTGTTCTTCCAGCTGCGGGCGCTGGGGCTGCTGAACTCCCGGCTCGGGCTCATGGTCGTCTACACCGCCAACGGACTGCCGTTTGCGATCTTCATTCTCGCGGGCTTCTTCCGCTCGCTGCCGCGCACGCTCTACGAGGCGGCGGTGGTCGACGGCTGCAACGAGTTCTCGGCCTTCTGGCGCGTCCTGCTCCCGCTGGCGCGTCCGGGGCTGGTCACCGTGGCGATCTTCCAGTTCATCGGCATCTGGAAGGAGTACTTTTTCGCGTTCATGTTCACCAACGGCGGCGATGGCCGCGCGCGGACGCTGCCGCTCGGCCTGGCCAACCTTGCGATCACCTCCCAGTATCGCACCGATTACGGCATGCTCTTTGCCGGCCTCGTGCTCGTGACCATTCCCATTTTGATCGTCTATGTCGCGCTCCAGCGGCATCTCGTCAAAGGCATCACCATGGGCGCGCTCAAAGGCTGACCCATGGGGCGGAATTCCGGACCTCGGCCCGCCTTCGTCCTGTCCGCGCCGCGGACCGGCACCGGCTACTGGATTTACGAACGGGTGCCCGCGGCGCCCGGCCCCTGGCCGGCGGTGGTGTTCATGGATGGCGACGATCAATTCCGTTTCGCCGTCGAGGCATACCGGGCGCTGCCGGCGGGGGCGGGCGTGCCGCCGTTGCTGATCGTGGGGGTGGGCTATGGCGCGAGCTACACCCGGCCCGGCAACCAGCGTCTGCGCGACTACACCCCGACGGCCGTGGCCACCGAGCCCGAAAGCGGCGGTGCGGACGGCTTTCTCTCCTTTCTCACCGATACGCTCTGGCCGGAGCTGGCGCGCCGGCATCCGTTGCGCGACGATGTGCGCGGGATGGCGGGCCATTCGCTGGGATCCCTCCTGGCGTTGCACGCGCTGTTTCAGCGCCGGCCGTTTTTCAACCGGATCCTTGCGAGCGCGCCGTCGCTCTTCTGGGACGATCGCGCGCTGCTCTGCCGGGCCGACCGTCTCCAGCGCACGGGCGTGGCCCTGCCGGCGCGGCTCTTTTTCGGGGTGGGAGAAGACGATACCCCGTCAATGACCGGCGACCTGCAGCTGCTCGAAGACCAGCTCGCCGCCCGGCCGTTTCCGCAGCTGGAGGTCATCAGCCGCCGCTTTCCCGGGCACGACCACTACAACGTGCTGCCCGATGCCTTCGCCGCCGGTCTGCAGGCGTTGTTCGGGTGACCTGGACTATCAAAAATCTTCATCGGTTGGCGCGGCATCTGCTCTTCTGCCGGTGCTATGCCCATGAAGCTCAAGCTGCGCACCCTCTTCACTCCGTTGGCGGTCCTGATGTTTCTCTCATCCGTGGCGCACGCCCATCCGGGCCACGGTCCGGC
>JBAZMN010000289.1:0-3729 GCA_041649735.1 Opitutaceae bacterium
TCAGGAGGTTTCCATGACCCGCCGCGATTTCCTCAGCAGCCTGGCCAGGTTGCTCGGCCTCATCGCCCTGCCCATGGCTGCCCGGGCCGCGTCGGCGCAACCCCGGCTGATCCAGCAATGCCACCTTGCCGGCTTCCAGCACCACGACGGCGAAGAACTCTGGTCCTACCTCACCGTCGGCGACAGCCTGGAACTGCACCGCGAACCCGGAAACCGGCACGACGCCAACGCCATCCGGGTCGACTGGCTGGGTCGCAAGCTGGGCTACCTCCCGCGCGCCGAAAACCAGGCCGCCGCCCGCCTGATCGACCAGGGCAAGCGCCTGGAGGCCCGCATCGGCAGGCTGAAGAACAGCAGCAATCCTTGGCGCCGGGTGGCGGTTGAGGTTTGGCTGGTGGGGTGAGAGACTAGAAACAAACGGGGAGGCAAAATAATGGCCACAGGGCATCAACCCATCGCCCACGCTGCCAGGAATCGCGACGGCGGCTGGCGCGATCCTCATGATCTGACGGAACACCTGATCGGCGTCGCCATTCTGGCCGCCAGGTTCGCCGAAAAATTCGGCGCGGAGTGGGCGCGACGCGCGGGCCTCTGGCACGACCTAGGAAAATTCCGTGATCGCTTCCAAAAATACATCCGCCTCGTCAGTGGCTTCGAAGCCGACGCACATATCAAGGGTGAAGCCGGGAAAGCCCCCCACTCCACTGCCGTCGCCGTGCTGGCATGCGAACGATTCTGTCTATTGGGCCGGGTGCTGGCCTATCTGATCGCCGGCCATCATGCCGGCTTGGACGACTGGCACAGCGGCTTACACGAACGGCTCGACGACCTAAAAAGCAAGGACGAACTCGCAGAGGCCATGGCCGCCCATCCTCCGGCGCACATTCTCGGTCCCAGCACATTCGTTCCGAGCCTGAAGTCCATCCCCGGCGGCAGCAAAGGTTTCGCCCTCTGGATCCGGATGCTGTTCTCCTGTCTGGTCGACGCCGATTTTCTCGACACCGAGCGCTACATGGACCCGGACAAGTTCGAGCAGCGCGGCGACTGGCCCACGCTCAAGGAGCTGATGCCGCTGTTCGACCGCTTCATGGCCGAGCTGTCGGCCAAGGCGGATGCCACCGACGTCAACCTGCTGCGCGCCGCCATACTCGGCCAGTGCCAGGCCAAGGCGCAGGAAGCGCCCGGCCTGTTCTCGCTGACCGTGCCCACCGGCGGCGGCAAGACCCTGTCCAGCCTCGCCTTCGCCCTCGAACACGCCGCGAAATATGACAAGCGGCGAATCATCTACGTCATCCCCTACACCAGCATCATCGAACAGACCGCCGACATCTTCCGGGCCATCTTCGGCGACGCAGTCATCGAGCACCACAGCAACGCCGAGGCCGACCCCGGCCAGGAAAGCAGCCAGAGCCGCCTGGCCTGCGAAAACTGGGACGCGCCCATCGTAGTCACCACCAACGTCCAGTTCTTCGAATCGTTGTTCGCTGCAAAGACCTCGCGTTGCCGCAAGCTGCACAACATCGTCGACAGCATCGTGGTGCTCGACGAGGCGCAACTGCTGCCGCCGGAATTCCTGCAACCCATCCTGGACGCGCTCAACCTGCTCACGGCGCATTACGGCGTCACGGTAGTGCTCTCCAGCGCCACCCAACCGGCCCTGACCACGCGGGCATACTTCGACCCCAAACAAAACCTGCGCGGCCTCGAAAACGTGCGCGAGATCGTCGACGACCCGGACGAACTCTACCGCCGGCTGGAGCGCGTCACCGTACGACTTCCCGCCGACTGGCACCAGCCGACCGACTGGCACCAGCCGACCGACTGGGACACCCTGGCGCGGGAACTGACCCGGTACGACTCCGTGCTCGCCATCGTCAATCGCCGGCACGATGCCCGCGAACTCTGGCAACGCATGCCACCGGGCACCCTGCACCTATCCGCCCTGATGTGCGGCGCCCACCGGTCACAGGTCATCGCCTCCATCAAGGCCCGCCTGAAGGCCGGCATCCCGACCCGCGTGGTCAGCACACAACTGATCGAAGCCGGCGTGGATGTCGATTTCCCGGTGGTCTACCGGGCGCTGGCCGGCCTGGATTCCATCGCCCAGGCGGCCGGGCGATGCAACCGGGAAGGCAGGCTGAACAAAGGCGAAGTCGTGGTCTTCGTGCCGCCCAAGCCGGCGCCGCCCGGACTGCTGCGCAAGGGGGAAGGCGCCTGCCGGAGCGTCCTGCACGGCTGGGCGGGCAACCCGCTCGAACGCAGCCTGTTCAGCCGCTATTTCGAACAGCTTTACCGCGCCTGTGACCTGGACGAAGAGGGCATCGCCGACCTGCTCCAGGTCGACGTCCAAACCCTGGCGGTCAACTTCCGCACCGCCGCCGAACGGTTCCGGCTGATCCGCGACGAGGACAGCGTTCCGGTGATCGTGCTCTATCATGGCGAAGGCAGCGAGATCGACCAGTGGCTGGACAGCCTGCGCAAGGACGGCCCGCAACGCTGGCTGATGCGCAAGTTCCAACGCTATACGGTGAACATCCACCGACGGGATGCCGAGCGGTTACGTAGGCAAGGGGATATCGAGGAAGTCATGCCTGGGCTGTTCGTCCAGATTAGCGACTGGCTTTATGACGAGAAGGTTGGACTCCTACCGGAAGGTAGCCCGATTAACCCAATGGGATTCATCGTATGAGATTCGACTTCGTTCCGCTGAGGAGAGGGGAGCGGGGGCTCTCGCCCCCGCTTGCGCTTGCACTACCCCAACCCGTTTTAGGTTTCAATCCGCGTCCGATTTCTCAGACGGTTGAATTATTGCACAAAACTACCCGCTTTAGGAAGTTTTGCTATACTCCGTCGCCATCAAGCTTGATCGACAGGGGCCAAGATGGATTGGGTAGGCATTCTCAGGGAACTCCGATTCCTGATGACACAGCTCCAGACGGATCGCTTCTACGCGCTCTATGCGCTGCTGGCTGCGTTTCTCGTGGCCTATCTCATCAAAAAATACTAACCACACCACGGAGGTGCCGTGAAAACCTATTGCCTAGAACTCACCGGTCCCTGGGCCTGTTTCACCCGACCCGAGATGAAGGTCGAGCGGGTCAGCTACGACGTGAGGACCCCCTCCGCCGCCCGCGCCTGCTTCGAGGCCATCCTGTGGAAGCCGGCCATCCGCTGGCATGTCCGCCGGATCGAAGTGCTGAAGCCGATCCGCTGGATCAACCTGCGCCGCAACGAGGTGGCCTCGGTGGTATCCACCCGCAACGTGGAAACGGCGATGAGGAACGGCAGCGGCGACCTCGGCCTGTATATCGAGGACGACCGCCAGCAGCGCGCCGGCCTGTTCCTGCGCGATGTCGCCTACCGCGTCCATGCCGACCTAGAGTTTCTGCGGGAGCGCGATCCCGACGCCTCGCCCATGAAATACCAGGAGATGTTCGAGCGCCGCGCCGGCAAGGGGCAATGCGTGAACCAACCCTACCTGGGCTGCCGGGAGTTCGCCGCCGACTTCCGCCTGGTTGGCGACCCCGCCGCCGAGCCGTCGGCCATCGACGAGACCCGCGACCTGGGCTTCATGCTACATGACCTGGATTTCGCCAAACCCAACGATCCCCAACCCCGTTTCTTTCGCGCCGCGCTGAACCGGGGTGTGGTCGAGGTGCCGGCCTGGGACAGCGAGGAGGTACGAGGATGATCCTGCAAGCCCTGAACGACTACTACCGGCGCAAGCAG
>JBAZMN010000290.1:0-3726 GCA_041649735.1 Opitutaceae bacterium
CGGTCGTGATCCAGAGATTCTTTTCGCGGTCGAGGAAGAGGCTGTTGATCGCCTGATCGGGCAGGCCCGACGTCCGGTCAATGACGTGCAGGATGTTGCCCTCGATGTCGACCAGGATGACACCGCCATGATAAGTGCCGACGGCTAAGGTGTGATCATCGATAGCTGTGGCGCAGGTAAAGATATTATCTTTGATGAACTGCCCGCAATCCCCGGGCAGGAGCGTGAGTTTCGATCCTTCGAGGCGGGCCAGACCCGCGGTGGTCACGGCGAGAAATGAACCGTCTGCAAGCGGCTTGAGGTAGCAGGGCAGTATTTTTGCCGCCGGATCGTAAGGCACGACCAACACCGGCTCGTCGCCCTCCAGTTTCCAGAGGCCAGTTTCAAGATTGAGCGTGTAGACGGCATCGCCGATCTTCTGGGAAAGCGCCCGGCGGCCGTCCTTGAGCGGCCAGATGTGGAACGATTCCCCATTCCATCGCAGGATTTTATTGGTGGCGGAAAAGACCACCCCGCGCGAGGTCACCTCTACGCCCCAGATATCGAGCTGGCTGCGGTGTTCAGGCGGGAGTCGGGACAGCAGCGATGTATAGTGCAACTGCCCAGCAGTATCTTTATCATAGTAGCCAATATCTCCGTATCCTCCCACCCAGATTCGTCCCTGCTCGTCGATGGCGAGTCCGTTGATAACATGATTGTCGCCTGCAGCAAAATGCTGCCATGACGTACCATCGTATTGGACCAAAGTATCGCTGCCGAAATAGAGCACACCGTCACGATCCTGTGCCACTCCTTTAACTGCGGTATTGGCCTGATAGTCATTCGGCTTGGACACCTGCAGCAGCGGCCGGCCTTCGGTCGCATCGCCCCAGCCCCGTGCGGATGTTTGGAACGCAGGGGTCAGAATCGCACCCATGACCACTGCGCGAAAAAGCCACCTGCCTGTGATCGCCCCGATTCGCATGACGAATGACCGGTTCTTTCTCATTCCGAATGAGATGCGGCGCAAGCCGCATTCAGGCAAAGGAAGGGATTTTTTGCAGTAGGGTGTTATCCTTAGTTTGTTGTAGCAGCCGGGGTCGGCTTGGCTCGTCGAAGCGCAACGCGAAGACGGCCCGCCCCCAGGATGTCCGGCCCGGTGGTAGGGCGCGACCGCTGGGCGCGCCGTGTTTGTCTTCGCGGACGGCCTGGCAAGCTAACCCTGCTGGGCAGCAAGACGCCTCACTTTGGATGCACGGCGATAGCAGGGCGCGTTATCCCTAACGCGCCGGAGTACTGAGCCGGCTGACTTTCTGGCATCCAGACAAACCGCCATTCTTCCGGCTCCCTGACCAAGCCTTTTCTCACCGGATTGAGTCTGATGTAATGCCATTTTTCGGCGGCATTGCGCACCCATGCCGGAGGCGTGTGGTGCAATACCTTGCGGTGGGGTTGGAGCGGCAGGCTCATGGTCTCCTGTCATTATTCTCGAACAGAGGAGCTGCCAAGATTCGAGATCCGGCGGGTTAAGGATAATCCGCCCTACCTCGATGATCGATCCAGGCGTCGCTGCTCCTTTACCACAAGACCACTCAAACAGGATGCATGTATCACACGAATAAGGTGGGACAGGTGCAGGCTAAGGAGGCCTGTTCCTACCGGGATCACCCAGCGGACCCCATCCGGTTTTACTGGGGTGCCTGAGCAAAACTGGGTGTTCGGCGGGCTTCGTTTCATTTCAGGGATCGGCGATACTGGCCCCAATGAAAACCATCAAACATCTCGTCTTCGCCCTGATCACCAGCCTCCTGCTCACCGCGGGTCTCGCCAAAGCCGCCGAGTCGTTCGACGCCGTAACCACGAGTTCGCATGCGGAACAGGTTCAGGATGGTTTTCCCTCTCCTTCCTGCATCATCCCTCACTAATCTTTCCCGCACACCCATGACTCCGACCCAACGCTTCATTTTCGGCGTGGTCGCCAGCCTCCTGCTGGTGTTGGGGTTGATCAAGGCGGCCGAGTCGTTCGATCCGGTCTTCCTGGGCGGACGATGGAGCGGCGGCGCCGATGAGCTCGGCGATCCCGCCGCCACCCGGTTGTCCTGACGCAACATGACAGCACCGTGCCTCAGCCGGCACGGTGCTGCGCGGTCGGTAGAACCGCATTGCACACACATAGAACGAGAGGCGCATTCTGCGGGCCAGCAGGGCACCGCCGGGCGCCACTTTTTTGATTTTGCGGGTGACCTCCGCAAGCCGTACTCAATTCACCATGCTCAACCTGGCACCCTGGCGTTACCGGCGCATCTTCACCGAACAAGGCGGACCGATCACGCGCATCGAGTTCAGCGAGTTTCCGGTGCTGGGCCACCGTTGCTTTCAGGCGAACGCCTACCTTGCGCCCCACCTTACGGGGAAGCCGCGCCCGCAGCTCAACCTCTACAGCAACGCCGACGGCACCGGCACGCACACCAGTGCGATGGTGGCCCGCTACATGGCCATCTCGGAGGCGCTGGAGCGCTGGGCGTTTCACGTGAAGGTGAACGACTTTGACCGGGACCTTTACGGCTTTGACCGCGACGCCTCTTCCAACGGCATGGCCGCGTTTCCCGGCCTGTTTTCGAGCCAGTGCCGGACCAAGGCCTACTGGGAGGCGCTCGAGCGCTTCTGCGTGATCGCCTGGTGGGACGGCCGTCTCGCGGCCAGGGTGCGGCCCACCGGATGGACCGGCGTCTCGGCCGTGCAGATCGAGCACCCGCTGCACCGCGGCACCGTGGTGATTCTCTTCAAGAAGTGCATGCCGGGCGACTTCTTCAGCTACGGACACGCGGCGGGAAGCGATTTCGGGAACGCCTGCCAGCGCGCCTCGGTCGAGCTCTGCCGCAACGAATTCGTCCTGCGCAGCTATCGCGCCACGCACCCGACGTTTACTTATTCCGACCTGCCCCAGGTGAAGGACATCTTCGAGCGGCGCCTGCTTTACTTTTCGCTGCCCGAGGGCCACGCGCTCTTCCAGGAGCGCCTGCGCACGCAGCCGCGCCGTCCGATCACCGAGCCCAAGATCATGTTCGACGGCCAGATCGTGGGGCCCTGGTCGCGCTATGCCACCGTGTGGCGGGTGGCGCTGGATCTCCCGACCACCGGCTACCTGGAGCCCAAGCTCGAGTTCTTTTTCTGGTGAGCCAAGGAGTTTGTCGGGCTTGGGCGCCGTTGTGGCCGTCGTAATGGTAGGGCGCGACCGCTTGGGCGCGCCGTTGGCTTTTGTCAACAAACCGCAGGGTGGCGGGTTGCGGAAAACCCGCCCGACCATGAATGACGGGCAGGTCGCGTTTTTGCCGGTCCGCTGAAGGCGCCACGGTTCGCCTCCGTGCGTCTAGGAGTCCACTCTAGAAAAGCGGAACACTACCCACGAATACGGTAGCCACCCCTACCCAAAATTGAGTGTTCAGCGCAGCGGTAAAACGAAAGTGAATGTGTCTTAATGCAAGCCGTTTTCCCATGCCCGAAGACTCCGCATATGCCGCCGCCAATCAGTACCGGATGACCGGGGCCGCCGCGCACGCGGAAACGGCGGCGCGCCGCCGGGTCTCCACCCAGTCCATGACTCCGTGGCAACGGATGATGCAGGTATTCAAAAAATCCGGCCAGGCGCCGGCGGACGAGGCGGCGGCCCACGATCCGGCCAGCGCATTGTTTGACATCCTGAACGACTGGATTTGCGGGTTGGACGCCACCGGTCGTGTCACTTTT
>JBAZMN010000291.1:0-3725 GCA_041649735.1 Opitutaceae bacterium
CTTCCGGATCGCAACGCAAGAATGGATTCCATGCCCTCACCCGCCGCCCCTCCGTTCCATGTGCGAGCGTCGCTGCCGGGTTGGAAGCGCTGGCTGCCCGCGGCGGCCTTCCTGCTGTATGCGGTGTTGCTGGCGCATTACATGGGCGCGTATGCCGGCGGCTCGGACTCGTCCGGTTACCTCAACAACGCCCGCATGCTGGCGCAGGGGCGGGTGACAATTCCGATGCGTCTCGTCCCGGATCCTCACCCGGAAACCCTGCCGCTCTACACGCATGTCCCGCTTGGATTCATTTCGAATCAGGACCACGTCACGCTCACTCCCACCTACCCCATGGGCCTGCCGCTGCTGATCATGGGCCTGGCCCAGATCACCGGCTGGGAGCATGCGCCCGGCCTAGTGCTGGGGTTGCATGCGCTGTTCGGCCTTGGCCTCGTCTACCAGCTGGGACGTGCAACCGGGCTGGGCGCCGGCTGGGCCTGGCTGGGGGTCTTGATGCTAGCGACCAGTCCTCTTTACCTCCTCATGTCGCTGCAGGTGATGAGCGATGTGCCCGCCCTGGTCTGGGTGACTGCCGCCATCTATTTCGCCTGGGTCAGTCGGGAACGGACCTGGCTGGCCCTGCCTGCCGGCATGGCCCTGGCGACCGCTGTGCTCGTGCGCCCGACCGATCTGCTGGCCCTCGTGCCGGTGGCCGTGGCTGTCGGCTTGTGCTGGCGCCGCTGGGTTCTGCTGGCCCTGGGCGCGCTGCCCGGTGCCTGCTTTCAGGGTGGTTTCAACCTGATCGCCTACGGCAGCATCTTCACCACCGGCTATGGAGCGGTGGGAGGCATCTTCGGCCCGCAATATGTGCTCCCCACCCTGATCCATTACGCCGTCTGGCTGCCGGTGGTGCTGACCCCGCTCTGCCTGCTGGCCCTGGGCCTGCCTGCGCTCTGGCGGCGCCAGCCCCGGATCATGGCGGTGCTGGCGGCCTGGGTGCTCGTCTTTCTCGTCTTCTACCTGTTCTACCTGCACACCCACCAGGAATGGTGGTATCTGCGCTTCCTGATGCCGGCTTTCCCCTCGCTGATCGTGGCGGCCCTGCTGGTGGCCCAGGTGTTGATCACGCGGCCCGGCCTTTCACTGCGGCCCTGGTGGCTGGCGGCTGCCGGAACCGCAATTTTGACCTACGGGATTTCGTGGTCCCGCCATTTCGATGTCTTCACCATCGGCCATGGGGAGAAGGTCTATCCGGAGACCGCCGCCTGGCTGCAGACGCACCTCCCGGCCAACGCGGTCGTGGCTTCGATGCAGACCACCGGGGCCCTGCTCTACTACACCCAATTCACATTCTTCCGCTGGGACATGATGTCGGCGGAGGACTTCCAGCGCATCGCCGCCGCCTGCGCTACAGCCGGCCGGCCGATCTATGCCACGCTCTATCCCTTCGAGATCGAGGAGAAGGAGTGGGCCGCCTTCGAAAAGCATCTCACCGACCGCTGGACCCGGATCGGCGCCGTGCGGCACGTGAGCATCTGGCGCTACGATCCGTCCACTGCCCCATGACCCCGCTCCTGCTCGATCTCTCGCACACCAGCCACACCCGCGCCCGGACCGGCATCCAGCGCGTCTGCCGCTCGCTGCACACGGCCCTGGCGGGACGGATGGAGGGCGTGCGGGCGGTCTGCTACGATCCTTATGAAGGCGCCTGGCGGTCCCTGCGCGGCTGGGAGCGTCGCAATCTGGCCGGCTCCGACACGACCGTGGCGGCGGCGCGCGGCGCGCGCTGGCCGTGGTGGGCGCGGCTCGCCGGCGGACTGCGGCGCGGCACCGGCCGCCGTTCGCACTGTGCGCTCCGGGCGGCGGATTGCTCCGGCGGTCTCGTCGTCCCCGAGGTTTTCTCCCCGCCGGTGGGCCGGGCGCTGCCCGCCCTGCTGGCCCGGGTCGTGGGTCCGCGGGTTGCAATCTTTCACGACGCCATCGCCCTGCGGCTGCCCGAATTGTCGCCGCCGAAAAGCGTCGCGCGGTTTCCCTCCTACCTGCAGGAGCTGCTGGCTTTCGACGGCGTGGCGGCGGTGTCGGAGGATTCCCGGCAGGCGCTCGTCGACTACTGGCGGTGGCTGGGCGCCGCCAACCCGCCGCCGGTCGTCGTCCTGCCGCCGGGCATCGACACGCCGGTGCCGTCACCCTACGGTCAGGCCAGCGCGCCGGACGCCGTGCCGGTCGTGCTGTGCCTCGGCTCGATCGAAGGCCGCAAGAACCACGGGGCGCTGCTGGACGCGTGTGAGCTGCTCTGGAGCCGCGGCCGGCGCTTTGAGCTGCGCCTCATCGGCCTGGCCCATCCGCAGACCGGGCGCACCGTGCTTGCGCGCATCCGGACCCTTCAGGCGGCCGGGCGGCCGCTGCGCTACGACGGCGCCGTTGCCGATGCCGTGGTCCAGTCCGCCTACCGCACCTGCCGCTTCACCGTTTATCCCTCGCTGATGGAAGGCTTCGGCCTGCCCGTGCTCGAAAGCCTCAGTTACGGCAAGCCCTGCATCTGCTCCGCGCACGGGCCGCTCGGCGAGTCCGCCCGCGGCGGCGGGGCGTTCCCGCTCGAACACGTCGACGCGCCCGGCCTGGCCGGAGCCATCGAACGCCTGCTCACGGATCCGGAGTGTCTCGAGGTGCTCACGGCGGCCACGGCCGGTCGCACGTTCCGGGCCTGGCCTGCCTACGCCCGCGAGTTTGTCACATGGATGCAAAGCCTGCCGCGTCGTTGAGGGCCGCCCCGCGGCCGGCCCGCGCCGCAACGGTGGGGCTGGCCCTGCTCTGCGCCGCCGTCGCCGCCGCCGGGGTGACCTGGCAGGCGTGGGACATGTTCGGCCCGAAGCACCGGCCGATGCTGCAGGGCTGGGACGACAGTTTCTACTACTTCTGGCTGCCGTCGGTCGTGATCGACCACGACCTCGATTTCTCCAACCAGCTTGCGCACAGCGGCACGGTGGACGCGGCGGCGCGCGACGCCGGGCTGGCGCAGCCCCGCACCGCCACCGGCCTGCTGCCGAACAAATATCCGCCGGGCTGGGCGCTGGCCAGCCTGCCGTTTTTCCTCGCCGCCCACGCCGTGGCCCCGGCCGGCGCCACCGGATTCGAGCCGGGATACCTGCTCGCCGTGTGGGCCGGGCAGCTGCTTTACGCCGCGGCCGGACTATGGCTCGCGGTGAAGCTGGTCGCGCGGCTGGTCCCCGGCGCCCCCGCAACCGCCGTCGTGCTCGCGGGGTGGCTGGCCAGCCCGCTCATCTATTACCAGACGGCCCGCGTCTCGATGTGCCACAGCCTGGTCTTCACGCTCGCCATGGCGGTATTCTGGCTCGCATTGCGCATTGCCCACGGCGACGCGCGGCCGCGCGTCTGGCTGGCGCTCGGATTCTGCAGCGCCCTGCTCGTCGTCACCCGCAACGTCGCCGTCGTCTACCTGGTGTTTCCGGCGGTGGTGCTGGCGCCCCGGCTGCGCTCGCCGAAGGCCGCGGCCTGGCTCGCGCTGGGCGCCGCCGGACCGGTGGCCGTGCAGCTGGCCGCGTGGAAGCTCCTGTTCGGCTCATGGCTGGTTTATTCCTACGGCGGCGAACGGTTCGATTTCACGCACCTGCACGCGGCCGCCGTGCTCTTCTCGCCGCGGCACGGCTGGTTCTACTGGCATCCCCTGCTGCTCGTGGGCGTCGCGGCATTCGCCGCGTGGGCCTGGCGGCGGCGCGAGGGTT
>JBAZMN010000292.1:0-3724 GCA_041649735.1 Opitutaceae bacterium
ACCATTCCGCCGCCCGGGCCGCATAGGCGGCATCGCCGGCGAGCAGTCGGTCGTAGTGCCGCAGGTGCGAACCGCAGCCGCCCGCGTTGGTGATGATCGCGTCGAACCCGGCCGGATCGATCGCCTCAAGCTGGCGGCGGGCCAGGGCCCGGGCGGCGTCCTCGTCGCCATTGTGGGCGTGGAGGGAGCCGCAGCAATATTGGGCGCGGGGGGTGACAACCTCGCAGCCGTTTTCGAGGAGGACATCGGCGGTCGCGCGGTTGATATCGGAGAACACGAGATCCTGCACGCAGCCGGTCAGCAGGGCCACGCGGTGCCGCGGGGCGGCGCCCCGCGGCCGCTCGACCTCGGCGATGAGCGCATCCGAGAAATGCCGCCGCATCCGGGGGGACGAGGGCTCGAGTTCCCGCAGGCGCCGTGGCAGGAGCGCGGTGAGGCGGAGCCGGCGCACGACGGCTTGCAGGCCGCTGGCCTGGTACAGCCAGAGCCCGCGCCCGACCGCCCGGAGCAGCCGGGGCCGCATGAACAGGGTGCGCACGGTGAGCCAGCGCCAGAAGTTGCGTGGCGGCGACCGGAGCAGGCCGGTGTTTTCGACATGCACCCGGGCCACCTCGAAAAGATGCGCGTAGTCGACGCCGGCGGGACAGGCGCTGGTGCAGGCGAGGCAGCCGAGGCAGTAATACATCTCCTCGCCGAAAATCCGGGTGGTCTCCAGCTCCCCGTCGGCGATGGCGCGCATGAGCGCGATGCGGCCGCGCGGGGAATGACGCTCCCGGCCGGTTTCCATGTAGGTCGGGCAGGTCGGCAGGCACAGCCCGCAGTGCATGCACTGCTGCAGGATCGAGTAGTCGAGCGACCGGAGCAGATTCGGCGACGCGCTCATCAATCGAGAATCTTGCCGGGATTGAGCAGGCCGGCGGGGTCGAGCGCCCGCTTGATGGCCGACAACAAGCCGTAGCTGGCGTCGCCCAGCTGCTGCCGGAGAAACGCCTTTTTCGCCAGTCCCACCCCGTGCTCGCCGGTGATGGTGCCGCCGAGGCTGAGCGCGTGCCCGAAGATCTCCTGCATCGCCTGTGCGACCCGGTGCATTTCCGCGGCATCGCGCTCGTTGGTGAGAAACGTCGGATGGAGGTTGCCGTCGCCGAAATGCCCGAAGGTGGCGATGTCGAGCCGGTGCTTCGCCGCGGTCTGCTCGATGAAGCGGATCATCTTTGCCAGCTCGCTGCGCGGCACGGTGGCGTCCTCGAGGATGGTGGTGGGCTTGAGGCGGGCGAGCGCCGAGAACGCGCTGCGCCGGGCGGTGGCGAGCCGCGCGGCCTCCTCCTCGCTGGCGGCGCGCGTCACGGCCGTGGCGCCATGGGTGCGGGCGCAGGTCTCGATCTGGGCGGCCTCGTCGGCGACCGCCGCCGGATGGCCGTCGGTCTCGATGAGGAGCACGGCCTCGGCGTCGAGCGGCAGGCCCACGTGCGCAAAGTCCTCGACGCAGCGGATCGTCTTGCGGTCGAGAAACTCGAGCGTGCAGGGGATGATCTTCGCGGCGATGATCGCCGAGACCGTCTCGGCCGCCGCATCCATCCGGGCGAAGGTGGCGAGCAGGGTCTGGCGCGCCGCCGGCTTGGGCAGCAGCTTGAGGAGGACCTTGGTGACCACGCCCAGCGTGCCCTCGCTGCCGATGAAAAGGTCGCGGAGGTTGTAGCCCGCGACGTCCTTCACGCATTTGCCGCCGAGCCAGCAGACCGAACCGTCGGCCAGCACGACCTCGAGACCCATCACATAGTCGCGGGTGACGCCGTACTTGAGGCCGCGCAGCCCGCCGGAGTTTTCCGCGACGTTGCCGCCGATCGTGGAGATTTTCATCGAACCCGGATCAGGCGGATAGAAAAGGCCCGCAGCGGCGGCGGCGGCATCGATGTTTTGGGTGATGACGCCGGCCTCGGTGAGCAGCGTGAGGTTGCGGGCGTCGAGCTCGAGGATGCGGTCGAAACGCAGGAGGCACATCACGAGCGCGCCGGGCAGGGGCACGCTGCCGCCGCTGAGGCCGGTGCCGCTGCCGCGGGTGACGACGGGGAGGTGGTGCGCCCGCGCGAGCTTGAGGATGGCCGCGACCTCCGTGGCGGTGCGCGGAAAGACGACGGCCCGCGGGAGCTGCTTCAGCGTCGGCGTGCCGTCGAAGGCGTAGGGGATGAGGTCTTCCCGCGCCGTGAGGACGTGGGCGGCGCCGAGCAGCTCGGTCAGGGCGGGGATGGGGTCGGCGTTCACGGTGAGCCCGCTGGGGGCCAGGCGGCTCGGGGCCGCCACCTTCAGGTTGGAAGCGGCCGGTAACCGAGGCGGGCGGCGAGCGCGCGGCATTCCTCGGCCCGGGGGACGGTGGCGGAGCACGACGGGTGGGCCAGGGACGCGGCGGCGGCGGCCACCCCCAGCCTCAGGCATTCGGCCACGGGCCAGTCCTCGTGCATGCCGAGCAGAACCCCCGCCGCCAGGGCGTCGCCGGCGCCGGCGGCCCCGGCGATCTGGGCCGGGGGGACCTGCAGGCTCGGCTGCCACAGGTCGTTGCCCTGGCGATCGCGGGCGTACACCGCCTCGGGAAAGTGGATCACGACCCACGATTGCACGCCGGCTTCCAGCAGCTTGCGGGCCGCCTGGACCACCGACGCGGAGTGAATGGCATCGCCCCGGCGCAACGGCACCCCCGTGATCTTTTCCGCCTCGAAATCGTTGGCAAAAAACAGGTCGACCCAGGGCAAAACCGGGGCGATGACCGTGTGAAAGCGCTGGCTGTCCTCGCTGACGCAGTCGATCGACGTCCGCAGCCCCGCGGCCTTGGCGCGTTGGAGTACCTCGCCAGCCCGCGGCCGCCCGTCGACCAGCAGATCGAGGCGGTCGAGCAGGAGGAGGTATCCGAGGTGAAAGAGCTTGGCCGTCGTTGTCTGGAAGTCGAAGTGCTCGACATCCAGGTGGGCGTTGGCGCCGCGCTGGTGGAAGAAGGTGCGCCGGCCGGTGCTCTCGACGGTGATCACGTCGGTGTAGCTGGTCGCGGCGGCGGCGGTTGTATGGAGTTGTCCGGTGTCGATCCCATGCGCGCGGCAGTCGGCCAGGATGGCCCGGCCGTTCTCGTCATCGCCCACCAGCCCCACCGCGGCGAGGGGAAAACGCGCACCGAGATGCGCGAGATCGATGAGGATGTTGTAGGGGGATCCTCCATTGCTCGATGATTGGCGCAGGATCGACGCGAGCGTGTCCTGTGCGGGCCACGTATCGACGATCTTGACGTGGTCCATGATCCAATTGCCTCCGGCTAATATACCCTGGCGCATGATGCAAATGACTGCGATGGTTGGTTGGTGTTGGGGAAAATGAGCGTATCGGCCGCAAGTGATGCCACCGCGCTGAACACGCCGCGATCGACGGCAGCGCCGAATGGCCGGGGATGGGGGGAGACGATTCATCGGGTAACTTTTGCCGCCGGCAAACATCTCCCAGCTTTTGCCCAACCGGCATCGGAAACCCTATGTCGGCAGTCTCGTTACCAGTATTGATCGTCTCATGGGAAGCTTATTTTTCTGATTTAACTGAGACCAGCACCGGTGGATTCCGGCGGCAGCCCAGGACTGCCGGCGAGTCTTCCCCGGGGGAAACCGCGGATATTTTATCTTCGGGACGCCGCCGGCCTCCGGACCGGGGTGCGGGCATTGGGGGTGTCCACGGCCGGGACTGCGCCGTCGCG
>JBAZMN010000293.1:0-3722 GCA_041649735.1 Opitutaceae bacterium
CCGTGACGGCGGCCCAGGCGCAGCGCTGGGCCACGTAGTTGCACGACAGGACCATCCACTCGAGCGTCTTGACAAACTCGGGGTAAAATGGGGTCGGGCACACGATATAACCCACCCGCCATTGGGGCATGGCATACGCCTTGGTGAAGCTTTGCACGGTGATGACCCTGCCTTCCGCCCCCGGCAGTGCGCCGATGCAGTGGTGACTCAGGCCGTCGTACACCATCCGCTCATATGATTCGTCGGAAATCACCAGCAGATCGTTTTCTTCCGCCACCTGCAAAATCGCCTGCAGTTCCTCCAGGGTGGCCACGCGGCCTGTCGGATTGGCCGGGGTGTTGAGCAGCAAAACCTTTGTCCGTTTCGTGATGGCGGCCTTCATTGCATCCGCATCGAACGCGAATCCATTTTTCCGGTCAAGCGGGACATAGCGCGCGGCGCCGCCGATCAGGTCGATGATGCCGTCGAAGAAGAACGAGGGCGAGAAGAGCAGCACTTCATCACCCGGATCCAGGAGGGTGGCCAGGCAGATGTAGATGGCATGGAAGGCGCCGTTGGTGATGATGATCTGTTCTTCGGGACGGCGGAGACGGATCCCATTTTCAACGCGAAGTTTTCCGGCGAGGGCGGTCTTGAGTTCCGGGATGCCCGAGCTGTGGGGATGCACGGTGGAAGCCGCCGCCTGCGTGGCGGCCTCGATCACGTGGTCCGGTGGCGTGATGGTCGGCCAGCCCAGAAGGTGCAGAATGTCAGCCCCCTGTCGCGCAAGCTCCGCGGCGTGGTCGCCCACCTCCCGAGAAGCCACGCGGGAAACAAGGCCGGCCCGGTGGGCAAGATACGGTTTCATGGATGATTTGGATTTGATCGTGCAGTGAAGACCGGGATTCCGGACGGGGATGCGCTTGGGGTCAAGGTTTAGACCGGGTGGACTTCGGAAACGCGGCGCAAGCGGGGACCTTGGCGCCCAGGCGTTGCGGGAGCACAGCAACCATTCCCCGCGTTGCTTCGCGGATCCGCAGCTGACGCAGCCTTTGACCTCAAGAATCGCTCCTGATTTGAGCCAGGCCGCGCGCGGATGGCCGGGGGGAGATGGCCGGGGCGATTTGGCCGGCGCTCAGGCGCAGTGGTGCCGGCATGGTGATGCCGGCAGACCGCGATTTCACCCCAGGAGATGCTCAAGAGTATAGAGCTCCAGCGCCTCGTAATCCCGCTGCTTGCGATATTCCTCGACCCGTTTCCGATCGTAAGAACGCGCTTTTTCGACGAGGTGCAGAAACAGCTTGCGGCTCGTCTTCAGGTGCTCGACCCCCGGCACGGCCCGCTGGGTGCGCATGGTCTTGACGTCGAGACCGACAAACTCGCCGTGGCGGCCGTAGCCGCCCTCCTCGAGGACCAGCACCTGATTGAAGGCGCCGCGCAGGTTGACCGAGCCGAAGTTCTTGTCCTGATCGTATTTCAGGCCGTTCTGGTCGTTGAGATGCACGCTGCCCAGTTTGTCATGGGCGAGGCAGAAAGCCATTTCGTCGCTGGGGTCGAGGTTGGCGAGCAGTGCATGCGCGCTCTCGATCACCGCCTTCACGCGTTTGTGATCCTGCGAGGCATAGGCGAGCGTGATGGCATGGCCGGCGGTCGGCACATAGGCCATGTCAGTGGGCTCGTTGGGCTTGGGCTCGATCCAGATCTCGATCGCCGGGTCGTAGGCGAGGGTCTGGTTGATGACCGCGAGCAGGCGCTCGTAGGCGAGTTTCGCGCTCTTGGCTTCGCGGATGTAGGAACCTTCCCGGGCGAGCCAGAGGACGATCGCCTTGCTGCCGACGGCGCGGGCGATGTCCACGCAGCGCTGGGTCCGCTCCCAGGCATAGCGGCGGTCGCTTGCGCTGTTCGCGGTGTAACCGCCGTCGATGGTCTGTTCGGCGAACCACATCCGGGGCGCGACAAACTCCGGCTCGAGACCCTGGCTGCGCAGCATCTGGCCGACGGACTTGGCCTTGGTCAGGATCTGCTGCGGCGTGAGCCGGTCGAGTCCGGGCACCACATCGTCATCATGGAACTGCACTCCGGCGAAACCAAGCGACTGGTAGAGGGCAAACTTGCTCTCGTGGGGATAGACGGTGCGCACATCGGGACCGAAGGGATCGGCGCCTTCGCTGATGTTCCACGGACCAAACGAAAATCGATAGATAGTGGGGGAGGGCATGGGTGTAATGAAAACCTCGGGTTGCGAGCACAGGACGGTTCGATGGTCATTATCGCAGACCGGATTGAGACTAGCTACGCCTCCGGTCTCGAATCGTGGGCCAAAGGTCTCAGGGGCAGACCGTCCGGCCGGCCGCCCGGGTCCCACCCGTCCTGGCGTACGTCCGGCCATCAGCGGCGCGCGGGCGCGACCGGCGCGGTGCACCCGCGCCGCCGGCCGCGGCGGCGGTAATCCGAAGGGTTGCACCCGAGGGCCCGGCGGAAAACGCGGTTGAAAAAGGAAACCTGGGAAAACCCGTTGCCGAGGGCGACATCGATGACCGAATGGTCGGTTTCCGTGAGCTCCCGGCAGGCGGCGTCGAGCCGGATTTGCTGGAGGAACTCGCTCAGGGTCTTGCCGGAGTGTTTCTTGAACTGGCGGGAAAACGTGGGCTTGCTCATCTGGGAGACATCGAGGATCTCCCGCAGCCGGATTTCGCGCCGGAAGTTCTCCAGCAGGAAACGGATCGTCGCCTGCATCGCCGTCTGATGGCGCGATGCGACCGAGAGCGAAAACGAATTGACCGAGATGAACGCCTGGTCGCGGACCGGCGCGGTCGCGGCCGCCGCCAGCAGGCGGAAGAGCAGTCCCAAGCGGTCGAGTCCGTCGGTCGCGGCCAGCTGCGGCAGCTGGGCGGACAGGACCTCCGCCGTGGGCCCGCGAAACTGGATGCCGCGCGCGGCGCTCTTGAAATAAACCCCGAGCATCTCGGCCTCGGGAAACGCCCAGAAATGATGCATGGGCGGCAGATGCCATTGCACCGACCAGCCGGATGACTGGCCGCGTGTGTGCCAGTAATGCGGCAGATTGGCGCCGAGCAGGACCAGATCGCCCCGCTGGAACGGCTGGATCTGGTCGCCGACGAAGCGGGTGCCTTCCCCCGCCTCGAAAAACGTCAGTTCGAACGCCTCATGATAATGCCAGTGCTCGCCCTCGCCGACGATGTCGACCCGGTGCTGCGGCGAGAGCACCAGCTCCACCTCGCGCAAATTCCTCCGCCAGCGCAACAGTCTGAAGGACTGTCCGGCGGGAAGCGGAATTTTTTCTCGAACGGCGGCCATATCGGTATGGTGGCCGGATCACGCGCCGCCGGCCGGCTCGGCGCGATAGGCCTCCGCCAGCAGGACCACGGGATGGGCGACGCGCGTGTGGCGGTCGCCGCCTTGGCGCAACCCGTTTTGGATCTGGAGGTGACAGCCGGGATTGGCCGTGGCCACCACTCCGGCGCCGGTTGCGCGCAGATGACGGATCTTGCGTTCCTGGAGCCAGGCGGCGGTCGCGGGCCGGGTGATGTTGTAGATACCGGCGCTGCCGCAGCACCAGGCGGCCTCGCCGCACTCGCGCAGCACCGTCCCGGGCAGCGCGCGCAAGACCGCCCGCGGCGGCGCGGAGACCTTTTGGCCGTGGCAGAGGTGGCAGGACTCGTGGTACGTCACCGTTGTCGCCGGCGGGTGGCTGGGGGCGACCGGCGGCCGGAAGCCGATCT
>JBAZMN010000294.1:0-3695 GCA_041649735.1 Opitutaceae bacterium
TTCGGTTTGAAGACGTGTACCCAGCGGCAGATCTCCCGGCCGGCGGGATCGAAGTCCGCCGCCTCCTCGGCGAGCACGTCACGGCGCACGATCTCGCCGGTGGCGGCGCGCACCAGCTGGCTGACCACCCGGTCGCCCTCGTTGAAGGGACGACTCGTAACCGTGGAGGCCGGCGCCAGCGGCTGCAGATTCAATTCCATGGGTTTTTTGTTTACTTGGTCGCACGCCCGACGCTAGCAAATTCACGTCCGAGGCGAACCCCGGGCCTGATTTAAATGAACGGACGTCTCATCGCCATCGGCGACATCCACGGCTGCCATGCCGAATTTGCCGAACTGCTGGACCGGCTCGCCCCGGCCAAGGATGACCAGCTCATCCTGCTCGGCGACCTCGTCAACCGCGGGCCCGACAGCACCAAGGTCATCGATCTCGCCCGGTTGGCCGGCGCCCGCTCCCTGTTGGGGAACCACGAGCTCCGGCTGCTGAATTACCGGCGCACCGGCGACAAGGACTTTTTGAAGGAAACCGACCTCGAGACATTCGGGCAGTTGCGTCCGGCAGACTGGACTTATCTCGAGGCGATGATGCTCACCCATTACATCGAGGAACTGGACACGGTCCTGGTCCATGGCGGCTTCGTTCCCGGGGAGCCGTGGCAGAAGCAGCCGGCGACGGTGGTCACGCGGGTGCAGGTTATCGATCGGGACGGCCGGCCGCGTCGGCGGGTCGACTGCCCCGACTGCCCGACGTGGGCCGAGCTCTGGAACGGCCCGCCCTTTGTCATCTACGGACACACGCCGCGCGATGAAATCCACCGCCTCAAATGGTCGGTCGGGATCGACACCGCCTGCGTGGCGGGCGGTTATCTGACCGCCTGCATCCTGCCCGAAAAACGGTTCGTGCAAGTGAAGGCGCGCAAGCAATACTACACGCCATGAGCAACCTCCCCGCCCTCCCCGACGCCCGGTCCTCCCTGCTGCTGCTCATCGATCTGCAGCCGGTGCTGCTCAAGGCGCTGCCCGACGGGCCCGTGGTGCTGCAGCGCTGCTGCTTCGCGCTCGAAGCCGCGCTCGCGCTCGGCCTGCCCCTGCTGCTCACCGAGCAGGCACCGTCCAAGCTCGGTCCGGCCGCGTCCGAACTGCTCGCCCTCGCCGGTAAATCCGAGGTGCTCGCCAAGGACGAGTTCTCCGCTCTGGCCAACGATGCCGTGCAGGCGGTGATCCGCCGCCGCGACATCAGGCACGTCGTGCTCTGCGGCATCGAAACCCCCGTCTGCGTCTACCAGACGGCGCGCAGCGCCCTCGATGCCGGCTTGCAGGTGACACTGCTGACCGATTGTGTGGGCGGCCGGCGCTCCGCTGATGCCGCCACGGCCCTGCAGCATCTGGCCTCGCTCGGCGTCAACCTGTTGCCTGCCGAAACCGTGTTTTACGCCATCCTGCACTCCGCCCGCCATCCGTCCTTCCGTTCCTTCACCCAACTCGTGAAAAAATATGGCTGACCCCGCTCCGCTGCTGACCGTCCGCGAACTGAAGGCGCTCGACCCGTCCGCCGCGCGCCCGTTTGCCGGCGTGCTGCTGGTCCGCAAGGTCACGGTCCGCACGGCGAAGAACGACAGCCTCTACCTTTCGGTTGAACTCGGCGACAAGACCGGTGCGTTCACCGTCACCTGTTTTGGCGACACGCCCCAGTTTGAGTTCTTCAAGAGCCTGCCCGAAAGCGCCGTGGTGCGCGTCGAGGGCAAGACCGACTACTATCAGGAGCGTTTTTCCCCGCGGATCAGCCGGGCCGAGCAACTCACCGGCGCCCAGCTTGCCGCCCCCGGCCTGCTCGAGAATCTCATCGAGACCGCGCCCGAGGATCCGGTCCGTTTGTGGGAGGAGTTCCAGGGCTTCATCGCGGCGATCGGCCACGCCGAGCTGCGCGCAACGGTGCAGGCGGTCTGCGATGACATCGGCGAATCGCTCCGGACCTCCCCGGCAGCGGTGGCCATGCACCACGCCTACCGGCATGGTCTGCTGGAGCACACCGTGCACATGGCCCGCGCCTGCCGCGTGCTGCTGCCGCTGTACCCCGAGGTGGACGCCGATCTCGCCCTCGCCGGCGTGCTGCTGCACGACGTCGGCAAGACCAGCGAATATGAAGGCACGTTCGTCACCCAGCGCAGCCGCAAGGGTCTCCTGCAAGGCCACGTCGTCCTCGGCTACCAGCTCGTGCGCAAGGCGGGGCTGAAGGCGAAACTCGACGCCGACCGCCTCGAGCGCCTTGAGCACATCATCCTCAGCCATCAGGGGGAACCCGAATGGGGCGCCGCCGTCTATGCCGCCACGCCGGAGGCCGTGTTCGTCTCCCTCATCGACAACCTTGACGCGAAGATGGGCATGGTGCAGCGCGCGCTCCGGCAGGCCGGTGACGGCGGGGAGTTTTCGGAGCGCCTGCCGGGTCTCAACGCCCAGCTGCTGACGAAAAAGCCGGGCTCGTGAAGCCAGTTGTAGTCATTTACTGCAACCTGGAACCCATCCGATTCATCATCACTCTTCCAGACGGTGCCGCTGGCTACGCCAGCGGCAAGATATTGAACAACCCAAAATTGTGCGACGAGGTAGCGATGGAGTCTTAGTGTTATCTCGTCGTCTTGAGCGGTCGTATGTTGAGCATCCTTCGGGATGCTGGAGTGCAGAGTGCTCCAGAAAGGAATTGACGAATGGCCAACAAACCAGATGCAGCAAACCCGGCGATGGCGCTCTGGTTGACAGTCGAGGGTCAGTGGCGCCGGGTCGCTGGTCTGGGACGTTAGGCGACTGAGCGCCTTGCCAGAACACTCCAGCAGCAAAAACTAACAAATGGCTAAAATGACTAAACTCCGTGTAGAAAGCTTCACCATTTCGATTGATGGCTTCGGTGCAGGCCCGAATCAGAGCCTAGAAAACCCGCTTGGAGTCGGCGGACCTGCCCTTCATGGATGGCTTCGCCCGACCCGCACTTTCCAGTCGAAGCTCTTCGGCAAGGACGACGGTGAGACAGGGATCGACGACAACTTTGCCGCGCGCGGCTTCCACAATGTTGGTGCCTGGATTATGGGCAGAAATATGTTTGGGCCAGTGCGCGGCTCCTGGCCTGATGGGAGTTGGCGAGGATGGTGGGGTGAGAACCCGGTTTACCATACGCAAGTCTTCGTGCTCACTAATCATCCGCGTGCGCCACTCGTAATGGAAGGAGGCACGACCTTTCATTTCGTTACTGACGGGATTCGCGTCGCACTTGAACGAGCTCTCGATGCCGCCAACGGAAAGGATGTCCGAATCGGAGGAGGAGCGGCGACAATCAGGCAATACCTTCAGGAGCGATTGATCGATGAACTACATATCGCCATCTCACCAGTCTTACTTGGCGCGGGTGAGCGGTTATTCGACGGTATCAACCTCGCAGATTTGGGATACACGTGCACCCAGTATGTCCCAACGCAGCGAGCAACTCACATCGTGCTAACCCGGACATGAACCCAACGTCGCCTAACAAGTCGCCGGAGCCAACCGCCGTTTGCACCTTTGACCCTTGATGCTCGGTGGCGCGGTTCGACTGCACGATGACAACATGGGCCGCCGGTCCTGGCTCTCCGGCAAATACTACCTGCCCGATCCTTTCCGGATCTGCGCGCGGCAACACGTCAACTATTAGTTTACATGTTGCCAGTG
>JBAZMN010000295.1:0-3693 GCA_041649735.1 Opitutaceae bacterium
CCCGCGCAGCGAGAGCACGAAGTTGTCCCAGACCGTGTGCTCGACGTAGACGCTCGGGGTCTGGAATTTCCGGCCGATGCCGAGCCGGTTGATCTCGTATTCGTTGAGCGCGGTGAGATCGTCCTGCGGTCCGCCGGAAAGGCCGAATTCGATCTTGCCCGCGTCCGGTTTGGCGCGGCCGGTGAGCAGGTCGAAGAAGGTGGATTTGCCGGCTCC
Organism: Opitutaceae bacterium; assembly: GCA_041649735.1. Taxonomy (GTDB): domain Bacteria; phylum Verrucomicrobiota; class Verrucomicrobiia; order Opitutales; family Opitutaceae; genus Fen-1467. The sequence goes on from JBAZMN010000295.1 coordinate 217, forward strand.
GTTGGGCCCGATGACCGTGCGCAGCTCGCCTTCGAAGAGGTAAAAGGTCAGGGCGGAGATGGCCTTGAAGCCATCATAGGTCTTCGACACGTCCTCGACGGTGAGCAGCGGGTGCGGCATGGGGATTTCCGGTCTAGGATTTGAGATTGGCCGCCGGGACGGAATCGGCGGCGGCGGGCGCCGGGGTTGCGCGGGTTTGCGCGCGGGAGAACTTCCGGCCCAGCGCGGCCAGCCGCTGCGGCAGGCTGATCACGCCGCCCGGCAGGACGAGCACGACGACGATGAACAGCAGGCCGAGGAGGATGAGCCACAAGTCGGGGTAGGCGCGCACCGCCCAGCTTTTCAGGGCGTTGACGCCGATGGCCCCGAGGATGGGGCCGACCAGCGTCCCGCGGCCGCCGACCGCGACCCAGATGACGGCCTCGATGGACTTGTCGGGCGTCATCTCGGAGGGGTTGATGATGCCGACCTGCGGCACGTAGAGCGCGCCGGCAAGGGCGGCGATGGCCGAGCTGAGGACGAAGACGAACAGCTTGTAGTGGGTGGTGGCGTAGCCGCTGAAAAGCACGCGGTTCTCGCCGTCGCGGATGGCGCGCTGGACGAGGCCGAACTTGGTGCGACCGAGCCAGCGGCAGCCGAGGTAGACCAGCAGCAGCGCCACCGCCGTGGCGATGAACAGCGCCCGCTGCGTGGGAGCGCTCCGAAGATCGTGGCCGAGGAGGAATTTGAAATCCGTGAAGCCGTTGTTGCCGCCCATGAGCAGGTCGTTGCGGAAGAACATCAGCGACGCGCCATAGGTCAGGGCCTGGGTGAGGATGGAAAAATACACGCCTTTGATGCGGGCGCGAAACGCGAGGAAGCCGAAGACCAGCGCGAGCACCCCGGGCACCACCACCACCATCGCCAGGGCAAACGGGAAACTCACGAACGGCCGCCAGAGGGCCGGCAGCTCGTTCCAGCCGAGAAAGACGAGAAAATCGGGGATCGGCCGGTGATACTGCCCCAGGTCGCCGATCATCCGCATGAGGTGCATGCCCATCATGTAGCCGCCGAGGCTGAAGAAGAGCGCCTGGCCGAGGCTGAGGAGGCCAGTGGCGCCCCACAGCAGGTCGACGGAGATGGCCAGCAGGGCGTAGCACAGGTACTTGCCCCAGAGGTTGATGGTGAAATCGCTGACCAGCCCCTGGATGTTCAGGAGCGGAAACACCACGATCGCCAACAGGGCGGCGACACCGATGAGGATGTGCTCCCGGCGGGACGAACCTGTTCTGACGGTAGGCAAAGTCATGGTCCAGGGTCGGCGGGTTCAGTCGTCCAGGCTCCGGCTGCGGGTGGCGAAAAGGCCGGAAGGCCGCCATTGCAGGAAGAGGATGATGGTCACGAGCACGAGGATCTTGCCGAGCACCGGGTTGAGCAGGAGTTGCTGGAGGGACTGGTCGGCCAGCCCGATGCCGAGCGCGCTGATGATCGTGCCCGCGAGGTTGCCGACGCCGCCCACCACCACGGTCATGAAACTGTCGACAATGTAAGTCTGGCCGAGGCTGGGGCCGACATTGCCGATTTGAGAAAGGAAGGCCCCGGCCAGCCCGGCCAGCCCGGAACCAAAGGCAAACGTCAGCAGGTTGACCCGCCGCGTCCGCACCCCCATGCACGCGGCCATCGACCGGTTCTGCATGACGGCCCGGATCAGCAGGCCGAGGGGCGTCTTCGTCAGCAGCAGCCAGGTGCCCACGACGATCAGGACGGCGAAAAAGACCACGAACACCCGGTTGTAGCCGAGGATGATGTCGTGCACGTTGAAATGGCCGAGCAGCCAGGAGGGCGAGTTCACCTGGACGTTGTTCGCGCCAAACACCATGCGGAAGAGCTGCTGCAGCACCAGCGAGACGCCCCAGGTGGCGAGCAGCGATTCCAGCGGCCGGCGGTAGAGAAACTGGATGATGGCGCGTTCGAGCACGAGGCCGGCCAGCGCGGCGGTGAGAAAGCTCAGCGGCACGGCGAAGAGGAAATAGCTCTCGTACCACCAGCCGGTCGCGTGCATCCCCGGGAGGGAAAAACCGAAGGCGATGGCCCGGCCGCCGAAGCGGAAGGGCAGGGTGATGGAGAAGCCGAAGCCGTCGCCGAAGAGGTTCTGCACGACGTAGCACGTGTAGGCGCCCACGGCGATCATCTCGCCGTGCGCCATGTTGATGATGCCCATGAGGCCGAAGGTGATGGCCAGCCCCAGCGCCACAATCAGCAGGATGGAGCCCAGGCTGAGGCCGCGGAAGATCGTGCCGAACAGATTGACGGCCTGGATGTGCTCCTCGATGGACCGGACCGCCTTGCGGGCGGCTTCGGCCACGGCCGGCGGGGTGGTGGATGCACCGGCAAGGCGTTTGAGGGCATCGCGCGCGCCGATCGCATCGAGATCGGCGAGGCGGCGGGCGGCGGCGGCCTGCACCGCGGCATCGGGGGCGCCGAGCTGCAGCAGGGCGACTGCTTCCTGAAGCGCTTTTCGGACGCTGGCATTGGGCTCCTTGGCCAGCCGGGCCTCGAGCAAAGACACATATGAGAGCTTCCGGGAGTTGCCGAGTTTCACCACGGCGGAATGGCGCGCGTCCACGTCGGGATCGGCCAGGGCGAGCTGATCAAGGGCTTGCTGGATGAGGCTGCGCAGGCGCATGGTGGTGTCGGCCGCGGGCAGGTCATCGCCGCCGAAACGCAGCTCCTTCCCCGCGGCATCGGTCAAGGGGCGGCCGGTGTCGATCCGCAGCGCGCGAGCCTTGCCGTCGGCGTCGAACTGGTCGCCGAGCAGGACGGGAATCCTGGCCCCGCCGGGCGCGGTGTAGAGCAGCACGCCGTCACGCGTCCACGCCGTGAGCACATCGCGTACGAGCCGGGAGCCGGAATCCGCCAGCTCGTCGAGAAGCGGCGGCTGCGCCGGTCCGCGGCTGAGGATGGCCTGCACCAGCCGGGCGCGAAAGGCCGGGTCGTCACCGGCCGCCGGTGGCGGGGCCGCGTCCAAGCCGGCCCCCAGCAGCCCGCCCAACAGGAGGAGACGAAACAGCCATCTGGCGAAGATTTGCATGGAAAAAAGAAAAAGGGCGGAGTGTCGGCTCCGCCCCAGGAATGTTGCCGAGCCCAAGCGGGCTTGGAGCAGGCGGCATGCCTGCTTATGAAAAGATTTACTTGGACGCCCCGGTCAGTTGCTCGTCGAGCCCCTTCAGGAGGAAGGGCTCACCGGCAACCTGGTCAAAAGAGTTCAGGATCTTGAACTGGCCGTTGGCCTTGGTCTCGCCGATGTACACGTTCTTGGTGGCGTGGTGGTTGGCCTGCATGGTGATCTTGCCGCCGGGACCCGTGAAACTGATGTCGCCGGACTCCAGCGCCGTGCGGACCTTGTCCACGTCAAACGACCCCGCCTTTTCCACGGCCGCTTTCCAGAGGTAAACGCCATCGTAGGAGAGCACCATCGGGCTGTCCACCGCCCGCTTT
>JBAZMN010000296.1:0-3680 GCA_041649735.1 Opitutaceae bacterium
ACTCTGCGGCCACCATGAACCGAATCGCTCTGATGAGTTCTTCATCCGTGAGCTTCCTGTCGTTTGCTGAACCTGCAAAGGGCGATCCGAACGCTGGCATGGTGCTCCTCCCTTCCTGCTCATTTTCCGGCTTACGCCTAGCGACGCAAGCCGGCCTGGACCAAGCTTTCAGCCGGCCCGCTACTCCGTCGTCTTGCCGTCGAAGTGTTCGTTGTCCTTTTCCGCGTCAGCGCGGGTAGAGTGGACGACGCCATCCCGATGATTCGGGGGCGCATAAAGCGTATAGAGCTTCAGTGGGATACTGCCGGTGTTCATGATGTTGTGCTTCGTCCCGCCAGGGATGAGCAGGGCGTAGCCCGCGCTGATCGGCGTGCTGACGCCATCGATTACGGCCTCGCCGACGCCTTCCTCCACCCGGAAGAACTGATCGGGTCGGTGCACTTCCGCCCCGATCTCCTCCTTGGGCTGCAACGCCATGACGACCAACTGGCAGTTCCGCGCCGTGTAAAGCACCCTGCGAAACTCCGCGTTCTTTCCGGCGATACTCTCGATGTCCTGCGCGAAACCCTTCCTAGCGACTCGGCCGGATGCGATGCCTGTCGTCGTCGCGCATCCCGTCAACACGCCGACACCAACCACCGCCGCCAGCCCTTTGACGAATTGGAGGTTATTCAATCGCCTCTCTCCTCAAGTCTCAAGGGATGCCGGCAGGTCGGCGTTGACTCGTACGCCTTCAGGCTTACCGCGCTGTTTCCTTGAGTCTTTGAACCGATTGGTTTTTTCGGCCAAGGAACTCTACCAGCTCATGGTTCACTTTTTCCGCGTGGGTCCAGGTCAGGCCGTGCGGCCCGCCGGCCACCACCGCCAGGCGGGCGCCCTTGACGGCCTTGTGCGTACGGCTTCCGGTGGCGGCGATGGGGAGGATGCGGTCGGCATCGCCGTGAATCACCAGCGTGGGCACATCGATGCGCGCAAGGTCCTTGCGGAAATCAGTGCCCCAGGCCGCGACGCAGTCAAGGGTCCCCTTGGCCGAGGCTCCGACGGCGACGTTCCAGTTGTATCGGACGACCTGATCGCTGATCAGTTTGCCGCCCAGGAGGTCGACGTTGTAAAAATCCGCGAGGAAGCCGGAGAGGAACGCCGGCCGGTCCGCGACGATGGCTTTCTTTATCCCCTCGAAGACGCTGCCGTCCACTCCCTCCGGGTTGTCAGACGTCTTCAGCAGGAACGGCGGGACCGAGGAGATGAACACGGCCTTGCTCACACGCTCCGATCCGTAGCGACCCAGGTAACGGGCCACCTCGCCGCCGCCCATGGAGAAGCCGACCAGCGAGGCGTCACGCAGGTCGAGCTTCGTCATGAGCTGGTGCAGGTCCAAGGCCAGGGTGTCGTAGTCGTAGCCCGTCGCGGGCTTGCCGGACTGGCCGAACCCCCTGCGGTCGTAGGTGATCACCCTGTGTCCCGCGGCCAGCAAGGCCGAGACCTGCTTCTCCCATGAAGCGCCGCTCAGCGGCCAACCATGGATAAGCACGACCGGCTTGCCCGCGCCGAGGTCCTCGTAATAGAGGTCGATGCTGCCGGAATCCTTTTGACCGACATCGATGTATGGCATATAGCCCTCCTATTCCCCGACGAACGCCTTCCTCCGGAGCAAGCGCGTTCCCGCCGGAGATATTCTCAGTCTATTTCGCGCATCGTTGAGCGACCTTCTCCCAGTCGACCACGCTAAAGAACGCCTCGATGTACTTGGCGCGCTCCAGCTGGTAGTCGGTAAGGTAGGCGTGCTCGAAAACGTCCATCACCAGCAACGGCGTGCCGCCGGTCAGGTGGCCCCCGTCATGCTCATTGATCCATGCATTGAACAGCCTGCCGGACTCGTTGTCCTGATACAGCACGACCCAGCCGATGCCCCGCATGGAGCCGGTGGCAATGAAGTCCTTTTTCCAGGCGTCGAAGCTTCCGAAGCCTGCCTCTATCTTCTTGGTGACCTGGGCGCTCTGCCGCGGCGCGCCGGTGGATCCCATATTCCCGAAATAGAGCTCATGCAGACGCATGCCGTTGAATTCCCAGCCGAAGCGCCGCTTGAGCTCCGCGTATTCGGGAGTCTTTTCCTTGCCGTCCGAGAGCATCGCCGCCAGCTTTTCCGACAGTACGTTGGTATTGTTCACGTAGCCCTGATAGAGCTTCATATGATTGGCGATCAGTTGGACGCTGAAGCCAAGCATCTTGGAAAGACCCGGATATTCCGCCGCTTTGTAAGCTTGCACCGTCTGCAGCATGGGTTCCCCCTTTTTCGTCGTTTCCTCTGCGCGGATAGAAGCCGTCGCCAGAACGCCCGCCGTCAAGGCCAGCGCCATGACTCTTTTTTTCGACATTGCCTCGCTCCGTGTTCCTCAGCCGACCTTGCGCTTTCCCAGGTGGTGGTCTATCTGCATGAGGCCGTCCTCGGAGTCGCCCACCCTGCGCAACTGCTGCACGACGGCGTTGGTGCCGGCTTCCTCTTCGACCTGTTCGTTGACGAACCACTGCAGCATCAGCGCGGTGGCATAGTCCTTCTCCGCGTTGGCGGCTTCCACCATCCTATTGATGGCGGCGCTCACCTTCACCTCATGGCCGAAGGCGTCCTCGAAGGCGTTCAGCGGGCTCTTATACTTCACAGGGACCGCGGCCACCTCCGACAGCAGTATCGTCCCGCGGCGTTCTCGTATATGGTTGTAGAAACGCATGGCGTGGCCGCGCTCCTCTGCCGCCTGCACCTCCATCCAGTGCGCCAGCCCCGCAAGATTCTGCGCCTCGAACCAAGCCGCCATGGCCAGGTAAAGGTTGGAGTTGTAGAACTCCGCGTTCATCTGCTCATTGAGCATCTCTTCCATCTTATCGCTGACCATCGTCATCTCCTCCGTCACTGAGCCGGTTCTTCAGGCCTTCATCGATTCGGCAAGCGGGATCCCCAGCGCCTCGGCCACGCCATTGCCGTAAGCGGGGTCGGCTTTCATGCAGTTGCCGATGTGGCGCAGCTTGATCTCCCGGGGGGCGTCGCCCATGGCGCGGGCGGTATTCTCAAACAGCACCTTCCGCTGCGCCGGGCTCATCAGCCGGAACAGCTTGCCCGGCTGGCTGTAATAATCCGTATCCTCGCGGTGATCCCAATGGTCCGCGGCCCCTTCCAGGCCCAGCGGCGGCTCGGCGAAGCCGGGCTGCTCCTTCCATTCGCCGTAGCTGTTGGGCTCGTAGCCAAGGGTGCTGCCGTGGTTGCCGTCCACCCTCATGGCGCCGTCGCGATGGTAGCTGTGAAAAGGACACCGCGCGGCGTTCACCGGTATGAGATGGTGGTTCACTCCCAGGCGATAGCGTTGCGCGTCGCCATAGGAGAACAGCCGCCCCTGCAGCATCTTATCCGGTGAAAAGCCTATGCCGGGCACTATGTTGGCGGGATTGAACGCCGCCTGCTCCACCTCGGCGAAATAGTTCTCGGGGTTGCGGTTCAGCTCCATCACCCCCACCTCTATCAGCGGGTAATCCTTGTGGAACCAGACCTTGGTCAGATCGAAGGGGTTGTAGGGCATCTTGGCCGCGTCTTTTTCCGGCATGACCTGCACGAACATGGTCCACTTCGGGAAGTCCTTGCGCTCCAAGCTCTCGTACAGGTCGCGCTGGTGGCTGTCGCGGTCCTTCCCGAT
>JBAZMN010000297.1:0-3648 GCA_041649735.1 Opitutaceae bacterium
TGCATTCGCGCAGGGCGTAGAGCGGACTGGTGCCGATGTCGCCGAAAACGACGCCAAGGGCGCCGACGGTCAGCATCAGCTGCGCCGGGCGGCCCGGATCCTTCTGTTCCGGCTGGGTCATAAGAACCGGCGATATTCGCCGATCCCGGAACACGGTCCAAGCAGTTTCTGCCGGCCGGCTTGGGTATGAACCCTTTTTCTGGATTGCGAACCAGTCGACAACCGCCGGCAATGATTCCACGTTTTCACCATGAGCATCCAGTGGCAGGCCGCCAAAACCTACGAGGACATCCTGTACCACAAGGCGGACGGGATCGCGAAGATCACCATCAACCGTCCCGCCAAGCGCAACGCCTTCCGCCCGCGTACGGTCTCCGAGATGTACGACGCCTTCAGCGATGCCCGGGAGGATCAGACCATCGGCGTGGTGCTGCTCACGGGCGCCGGGCCGCACACCGATGGCAAGTATGCCTTCTGCTCCGGCGGGGACCAGAGCGTGCGGGGCCATGCCGGGTATGTGGACGAGGCCGGAGTGCCGCGCCTCAACGTCCTCGACCTGCAGCGGCTCATCCGCTCGATGCCCAAGGTCGTCATCGCGCTCGTCGCCGGCTACGCGATTGGCGGCGGTCATGTGCTGCACGTCGTTTGCGACCTCACCCTCGCGGCCGACAACGCCGTTTTCGGACAGGTGGGGCCGAGGATGGGCAGTTTCGACGGCGGCTTCGGCTCCAGCTATCTGGCGCGCATCGTCGGGCAGAAGAAAGCCCGCGAGATCTGGTACCTCTGCCGCCAGTACTCGGCGGAGCAGGCACTGGAAATGGGGCTGGTCAACGCCGTCGTGCCCGTCGCCCGGCTGGAGGCGGAGGGCATCAAATGGGCCCGCGAGATTCTCCAGCACAGCCCGCTGGCCATTCGCTGCCTGAAGAGCGCCTTTAACGCCGATGTCGACGGGCAGGCGGGCCTGCAGGAACTCGCCGGCAACGCCACGCTCCTCTACTACATGACCGAGGAGGCGAAGGAATTCCATCGCGCCCAGCGCGAGCAGCGCAAACCCGACGCCCGCAAGCGCCCCTGGCTGCCATAGGCACAGCGCGCCACGGTTTGCGATCCGAGGGCCGGGGTGGGGTCGTCGACCCGCCGCCAAGTCTTGTCCGACGCTTCACCGCGGCCACAAAAAAGCCCGGCCTTCCGGCCGGGCTGGGCTAAGAAATTTGATGGCGCTTACTTGCCGAGGCTCTTGCGCAGGTCGGGAATCTGGCCGGCGGAACCGAGCTTCTCGTTGCGGCTGGCGATGAACTTCGCATACTCATCCATGAAGATCTTCCCCGGCGGGCGGAAGTCGAACTCGGCCGGCTTGTCGCGGAAAAACTCGCGGTGCACCCGCGTCCAGACGAGGCGGCCGTCGGTGTCGATGTTGATTTTCGTCACGCCGAGCTTGGCGGCGGGCAGGTATTCGTTGACGTCAACGCCCACGGCCGTGCCGAGCTGGCCGCCCGCGGCGTTGATGCGCTTGACCTCGTCCTGCGGCACGCTGGAGCTGCCGTGCATGACGATGGGGAAACCGGGCACGATCTTCTTGATGCCCTGGAGCACCTCAAAGTGGAGGGACTGCTTGCCTTTGAACTTGTAGGCGCCATGGCTCGTGCCGATGGCGGCGGCCAGCGAGTCGCAGCCCGTGAGCTTGATGAACTTCGCCGCCTCCTCGGGCTTCGTCAGGCAGGCATTGCCTTCCTCGACCTTGATGTCCTCCTCGACGCCGCCGAGCATGCCGAGTTCGGCCTCGACGGAGATGCCCTTTTTGTGGGCGGCGGTGACGACGCGCTTGGTGATCTCCACGTTTTTGTCGAACGGTTCGTGCGAGGCGTCGATCATCACCGAGCTGTAGAAGCCGGAGTTGATGCAGTCGTAGCAGGTCTCCTCGTCACCGTGATCGAGGTGCACGGCGAAGATGGCGTCGGGGAAAATCTGCTCGGCGGCGCGGATGACGGCCTCAAGCATGCGCTTGTCGGTGTATTTGCGCGCGCCCTTGGAGAGCTGGATGATGAAGGGGGCCTGCGACTGGAGGCAGCCGCGGAAAAGCCCCATCGCCTGTTCGGCGTTGTTGATGTTGTAGGCGCCAACAGCGTATTTGCCGTAGGCGTGTTTGAAGAGCTGGGCCGTGGTGACGATCATAGGCGTGACGGTTGAAGCAAACGGCAGGGTAGCTCGGGGCCGAATCCGCGCACAAGTGTTTTCTACCCGTGCCGGCAGCCGGGCGCGGGAAATAAGCTGTACGCAACCGGCCGCATTTGCCGCCTGATGATCAGTTGCCCGGCGGTGGGGAAGACGGAGGCGCCGCCGCGCTGCCGCTGCTCTGGATCGGCCCCCGGTTGCTGAAGGTCTGGCGCATGATCTGGGCCATCTGCTGCTGCGCCTGTTGCTGAGCCTGGAGCTGCTGGAGGGCTGCCAGCTGGGGCGGGCTCAGAACCGTTTGGGCCTGCGTGATGGCGGCGTCGGTGACGGGCGCGCCGCGATTATAGAAAATGCCGCCGGCCATGGGGCCAGCCATCGCGAACAGCCCGCCTGCACCCTGGTTCTGGACCGGAGCGTTGGCCGCCAGGATATTCACCAGTTGATTGGCCTGATAGTCCTGCAGCGGTGTGCTGGTGTAACTCAGGCTCTGGCTGAGCTGATTGACCAAATTGCGCTGCGGCAGTGTTTGCTCGTAATTTTGGTACTGGGCGAACTGGCCGTCGCCCAGGGTTTGGCGGATGTTGTTGTCGACCTGGGCCTGCGCCGCCTGCACCAGGCTGTTGATCTGCGCCCGGTCGGCAGGATCGCGCGGATTCAGCCCCTGCTCCCGCGCCGCCGCCATCACATCCATGAGCGCGCTTTCCTTTTCGACGAGCAGGCTCTTGAACTTGTCGAGGTCGGCCGGACTGAGGTTGAGGTTCCTGAACAAGCCGCTGTAGCGGGCGTCGAGGGCGGCCTTTTGCTGTACCGTCCAAAGCTTGCTGAATTCCGGGTTTGCCAGCAGGGCAGTAAAGTTGGCGATGCCGTTGCGCCCCCCGAAGCGGGCGGGGCGGCCCTGGGTTTCATCGGCGGCGGCACCGGTCTCGTCGCCTTCGGCGGCCGGCCCGGCGGCCGTCGACCGTGCGCGCAGGCCGGCGAGCTCAGTCTCAAGCTCATTTTTGCGCTTCAGCAGCTCCGCCAGACGCTTCTGCAAGTCGGCGCGGGCGCTGTCATTCAGGCTGCCGGCCCGCAGTTTGATGAGGTCCTGGTACTGGCTCCAGGCCAGCGCTCCGCCGGCGGCCGTGGTGAAAGCGAGCAGGAGGAGGAGATAGTTTTTGAATTTCGGATTCAGGGGCATCAGACCGGCAAGACGCGGACAGACAGGCGGCAGTTACTCCCGGGTTCGTCTTGGGCACCAAGACCCTCCCGCGATCAGGCGCCGGGTGCGGCCGGTTTGGCCTTGCCGGCTTTCGGAACCTTGGGGGCACGCGGCGCGAATTCAAAACCGGTCGTCAGATCCGGCTTCAGCACGAGGAAGGCCGAGAACGGCCGCCGGGTGCGCTGGGACCAGAATTTCTCGAGCAGATCGGTCCGGCCGGTTTCGATCATCTTCAGGAACTGCTCGCGCGGAATGTCGCGGGCGAGGATGCGGCGGGA
>JBAZMN010000298.1:0-3647 GCA_041649735.1 Opitutaceae bacterium
AAAAGGATCAGGTCGTTTTGGAAGGACTACTCGGAGTACTGCAAGGACATGGAACTCAACCGATGGACGGAGCGCCGGGTGTGCTATGTGTTGCTCGGTTCGGCCGCGGGGTGGGATGATGTGCGCCGGATCGGTCGGAGGTGGCTCGACAAGGGCAAAGAGTGTGCAAGGCCGGATAGCATTGCCGATTTGAGATGAAAACCATCTTGCATGCATTTTTGGCGGAAGGTTTGCCGGTTCACCGAATCGGGCGAGACGATCGAGCGCGGCCGGCCGGGATGTCTACACGACGTCGTGTTGGGGTGAACTGAGCTTTTATTTTTTTGGAGAACTTGATCTATGACTAAAATCGGTTGTGCCGGTGTTCTTGTGGAAGACACTTTTTGCGGCCCCATGAAGGAGCTGCCCCGCGAAGGCCAGCTGCTCGCCATCGGAGCTATGCCCGTGAAAGCGGGGGGGTGCGCTGCCAACGTGGCGATCGACTTGGCCAAACAGGGCCTGGCCGTCGACGTTGTCGGGTGCGTTGGGCAGGATGCCTCGGCCGAGGTGATCATGGCTTGCCTGGGAGAACACGGCGTCGGGTGTGCCCAAGTGACCCGGGTTGAGCAATATCCCACCAGCAAAACGATGATCCTCCTCGTAGCCGGTGAAGATCGTCGGTACGTCCATGTTTTCGGAGCCAACCAGGCATTCACGGTCCGGCACATCAAACGCGACTGGCTGAAAAGCCTGAACGTTTTTTATCTCGGTGGATTGTGCGCGCTGCCGGCAATCGAGATGGCGGAACTGCAGGAATTGCTGAAATTCTGCCAGGGACATGAAGTCACGACGGTAGTGGATGTGGTTGTGCCGCAATCCTGGACTGGGGTCGAGGCCTTGAAGCCGCTCCTGCCGTACATCGATTATTTTTTGCCGAACAACGATGAGGCCCGGCTGATCACAGGCCGGATCGACCCCCTCGACCAATTACGAGCCTTTCGGGCTGCGGGCGCAAACACCGTGGTCATCACCCAGGGCAAAGCCGGGGCCATGGCCGCAAAGGGCGGAGCATACTGGCGATGCGGTGTTTTTCCCATCACCAGCGTCGACCCCTCGGGATCCGGCGATGCGTTCAGCGCCGGCATCATTACCGGCCTCTTGCGCGGGTGGGACATGCCGCAAATCCTGCGCTACGCCAGCGCGCTCGGTGCATCGGCGACTCGGGCCATCGGCACGACCGACGGTGTATTTACAGCTGTCGAGGCAGACGCATTCGTCGCCTCAAGCTTGTTGCCCGTCACCAGTGGCGCACTTTGAATCTCTTTGACTACGACTTATGGAAATTGAATTCAAAATGCCGGACTTGGCAACGACTGACTCCGCGATCAAAGTGATCCGCTGGCTTGTCGAAGTAGGCCAGCCTGTCAAACGGGGGCAGCCGTTGCTTGAGGTCGAAACCGACAAGGCGGCAATGGAGGTGGAATCGATTGCCACCGGCAAACTCAGCGCAGTGCATGTTCAGCCCGGGGGCGCTGTAGCCGTCGGGCAGACGATCGCCATTATTGCGACCGAAGGCGGTACTGCCGTGTCGCCCCCCGTCTCTGTGCCAACGCCACCGGTGCCCGCGGCCGCTCCCGCGGCTTCACCTTCGGCGCCGCCGAAAAAAGCGGGCGGCATGTTCGCCAAAAATCGCGCCGCGACACAAAAATCGGCCACGGAGGAACAAAAACAATCAATTGCGCTGAGCCCGGCGCAACGCACGGTCGCGCGACGGATGCAGGAGAGCAAACAGACGATCCCGCATTTCTATCTCCAGACGTCCCTCAATGCTGAACGCATCCTCGCCCGGCGCACTGCTGCCGCGTCCCAGAAAATTGCCTGGGATGCTTTCTTTGTTTACGCGGTCGGGCGTGCGCTGAAAAAATTCGATCGAATGGGGCTCCGCTTTGAAACCGACCATCTTGTTCCTTCCGGGACGGATGCCGTCGGCGTGGCCGTGGATCATGCCGGCGAATTGTACGTGATTAGTATCGGCGATCCGGCGGCCAAGACCCCTGAACAGATCTCGGGCGAGATTCGTGCATTGGTCGAGAAGTTGCGCTCGGGTGATCCCGAAGCGAAACGACTGCGTCCGGCTAATATCACCATCACGAATCTTGGTGGGGCGAACGTCGAAACCTTCACGGCCATCGTCAACCCGCCTGAATCCGCCATCCTCGCGATTGGAAAGGTCGCACCCGCGGCTGTTGTCCAGGAGGGGGAAATTGTCCCGCAGCACCGGGTATCAATCACGCTGTCCGTCGATCATCGGGTGGTGAACGGCAAATACGCCGCGGATTTTCTCGGCGCAATCGTGCAGGAACTCGAATCACTTTGAAAGGCAAACCATGACTCAGCAGGCAATGACAACTTCAGCTGGAGGGCTGACAAATTACGACCAGGGTTTTCTCCTCGGTCTCTACGAGCGGATGGTCCTCATTCGTTCGTTTGAGGAGCGGATCAAATTTCTCTTTCTCGAGGGAACGATGCCGGGGACCATTCACCAGTGCCAGGGACAGGAGGCGACCGCGGTCGGAGTTTGTGCGGCCCTGAAATCCAACGACTATATCACCTCCACCTTCCGCGGCCATGGCCACGCCTTGGCCAAGGGACTGACGGTGCAGGAACTGCTCGACGAACTGTTCGGCGCAGTCACCGGCTGCTGTAAAGGCAAAGGCGGTTCGATGCATGTGGGCAATATGCACAAGGGCATGGTGCCCGGAATTGCGATCGTCGCTGGCGGCATCCCACTGGCGGCAGGCATGGCGCAGGCGTTCACGATGCAAAAGAGTGGGCAAGTGGTCGCGTGTTTCTTTGGCGACGGTGCGGTGGCGGAAGGAGCGTTTCATGAGGGGGTCAACATGGCGGCCATCTGGAATCTGCCAGTGATCCTGGTTTGCGAAAACAATCTTTACGGTGCTTCCACCCGTGTCGACAAAGTCATGAGGAATCCAAAAATCTCCGATCGGGCCGCGGCCTACGGCTTTCGTGGAGAAACGGTGGACGGCAATGACGTGATCGCCGTCCATGAAGCCGCGAAACGCGCGGTCACGGAATGTCGCGCCGGCAAGGGCCCGGTCCTGCTGGAGTTGCTGACCTACCGTCGCACCGGTCATTCGCGCCGTGATCCCTGTCACTACCAGCCCAAGGACGAACGCGAGGCGTGGTTCGCCCGCGACCCGATCGAACGATTCGCGCAGCGGCTGCTCGCACGTGGTGGCATCACGCCGGCCGATCTCGATGCCATCAAAGCCCGGGTTGACCAGGAGATCGAAACGGCAGTGGAAAAGGCGAAATTGGCTCCGCAACCCACGGTTGCGGATGTCGAAACGGACGTTTTGGCTTGAAAAGAAACCTAACATGAAACGACAAGGTATTGCCGAAGCATTGCGGGATGGGATTACAGAGGAGATGCAGCGTGATGAACGGGTATTCTGCATCGGAGAGGACATCGGTGTGCCCGGTGGCTGGGGCGGGGCATTCACCGTTACTCTCGGGTTGAACGAGAAATTCCCCGGCCGGATCATTGACACGCCGATTGCCGAACTGGGATTCACAGGCATGGCTGTCGGTGCCGCGATGATGGGCATGCGGCCGATTGCCGACGTGCAGTACGCCGACTTCCTGTT
>JBAZMN010000299.1:0-3643 GCA_041649735.1 Opitutaceae bacterium
GCGGCCGTGGCGCCGGCCTCGGCGGCGGCAATCAGGCTGTCCGCGAAAGGAAACAGCGCCTCCGACGCCACGACCGAGCCATGCAGGTCGAGTTTCGCCTCGCCGGCCTTCCAGACGGCGATGCGCGAACTGTCGACGCGCGCCATCTGGCCCGCGCCGATGCCGAGGGTTTCCTCGCCGCGCACATAGACGATGGCGTTCGATTTGACATGTTTGCAGACCTTCCACCCGAAAAGCATGCCCGCCCGTTCCTCCGCGGTCGGCTGCCGCTTGGTCACGACCTTGAAGTTCGGCACGTCGCCCAGCGCGGTGTCGCGGTCCTGCATGAGGATGCCGCCGACGACCGAGCGCACCTCGCGCAGCGAATCCGGGCCCAGTCCGCCGCGGGCGGTCATCAGGCGCAGGTTCTTCTTCCGCCGAAAAATCTCCCGGGCCTCGTCACTAAAGCGCGGGGCGATGATTACCTCGGTGAAAATCTCCGCGATCGCCGCCGCCAGGTCGCCGCCGAGCGTCTGGTTAACCACGATGATGCCGCCAAACGGCGCCTGCCGGTCGGTGGCGTAGGCTTTCTCCCAGGCTGCAATCAAGGTGTCGGCGCTGGCGACGCCGCACGGGTTGGTGTGCTTGAGAATGGCGACGGTGGGCCGCTCAAATTCGCCGATCAGGTAGGTGGCCGAGGTGATGTCGAGAATGTTGTTATAGCTGAGTTCCTTGCCCTGCAGCTGGTCAAAGTGCTCGAAAAACGTACCGTACAGTGCGGCCTTCTGGTGCGGATTCTCCCCATAGCGCAGGCCGGAAGCTTTCCGGTAAGTGAGCGTGAGCGCCGCCGGAAAGCCGGAGACCGCGTCCAGATCCGGCTCGGCGAACTTTCCTTCGAGATAGCGGGCGATCGCGGCGTCATAGCCGGCCGTATGCTGGAAAACCTTGAGCGCAAGCCGGCGCCGGAGCTCGCCCAGCCCGGCGGGCGCCGCCAGGGCCGTGAGCACGGCGTCATAATCGGCGGGATCGCACACCACGGTCACGCTCTCGTGGTTCTTGGCCGCACTGCGCAGCATCGAAGGGCCGCCGATGTCGATATTCTCGATCGCTTCCTCCAGTCCGACCCCGGGCCTGGCGACCGTCTGCTCGAACGGATAAAGGTTCACCACCACGAGATCGATGAGCGCGATGCCGTTGGCCTCGGCCTGGCGCAAATGGTCCGGTTTGTCGCGCCGGCAGAGCAGTCCGCCGTGGATTTTCGGGTGCAGGGTCTTCACCCGCCCCTCCATGATTTCGGGAAAACCGGTGTGCTGGCTGACTTCCGTCACCGGCAGGCCCTTGCCGGCCAGGAGCTTGGCCGTGCCGCCCGTGGAAAGGATCCGGTAGCCGGATCGTTGCACCAAGGCGGTCGCAAATTCGACCAGCCCGCGTTTGTCGCTCACGGAAAGGAGAGCCAGTTTTTCCATAACTGGCGTGTTTGTGCGGTGCGGCCTTATCTTCGGCAAGCCGAAAGGCTGGGCCCGGGACTCTGGTTTCAATGGTGATGCCCGGATTCCATTGATCCGGCCGCCGCCGGCTCAATCAGCAGGTGCCGGTGGAACCAGTGATGCACCTCCGGCCGGCCCCGCACAATCGTCAACAGGCCGAAAAGCACCAGCATCACGCCGCTCGCGCGCACCAGCCAGCGCCGGCGGCTGACGCTCCAGCTCCGGCCGAGCCAGGACACGGCCAGGAGGCCCGGCAGCGTGGCAAAGCCAAAGACATAGGCTCCGGCTACGACTGCCGTCTCCGAACCAAAGCTGGACAAATGGATCAGCACGGCGAGCGACAGGCCGCAGGGCAGAAACCCGTTCACCCACCCGATCAGCAGGCTCCGGTAAAGCGAGGGCGAGCGCCAAAGGGCGGCCAGTGCACCGCAGATGCGGCTGCCCGCGAGCCAGCCCGCCAGCCAGGGCGGCCCCCGCCATTCGCAGGCATACGCCACACCGAGGACGATCATCAGCACCCCGGCCAGGATTCCGGCCGCGTTTTGCAGGCTTGCGACCTGGCCGGTTCCCGCCGCGAGGGAGCCCACCAACAGCAAAACCGTGCCGAGCAGCAGATACGACGTCGCCTTCCCGAACTGATAGGCGATCTGGCGCGACACGACCCGGACTGGCCCCGGCGCGTCTGCACCCACGGCCAGCGCAAAGCCGCCGCACATGCCCACGCAGTGGCCGGTGCCCAACAGCCCCAACAGAAAGACCCCCAGATAATCGCCCCAGGACATGCGCTCACCTTCTCCGCCACCATCCCCCGGCGGCAAATCTAATCATTGGTGCGGTGCCGCCCCTGGCCCGGCGCGGAATGATCTGCGCTTTCCGGGACGAAATCACGACTGGCGCGCTTGAAAACGGCGGTGGACTGGAGATGGTTAAAATGGCCGCCGGAGGACAGCCTTGATTCCGGCTCCCGCTTCAGCAAATCCCGCACGCTCATCCGGCATGGCGCATCCTTCCATCGAAGTTCCGGGGCTCACCGCCCATCTTGACCGTCTGGTCCACCATCACGGCGGCCCCTGCCTGCCGGAGGGAAAGCCGCATGCCTTTGTCTATTTCATCACGATCAAGAACGAATCGGACCGGGTGGTCACGCTGCTCGGCCGCAAATGGGTGATTGTGCATGCGGATGGCAGCCAGCTCGTGGTCGAGGGCGACAAGATCGTGGGCGAGACACCCCGCCTGGCGCCGGGCGAGCATTTTTCCTACAACAGCTATCATGTCACCGGTTGCAACGCCTCGGCGCACGGCTGCTTTCATGGCGTGGACGAATCCGGCCGGCATGTGCATGTGAAGCTGGCGCCGTTTGACCTGATGATCCCCGACGCTTGATCGCGTCTCGCCCCCGGTGTGGAGACCGGGCCGGGCCAGCCTGCTCCGAGGAAGGAAGCTTGCGCGGCTTGGCCGCCTCCCTCTTGCTGGGCGCCTGCATGAAGCTCATTGACCTCAACCGCGACGGCGGCATCGGCGCCAACTCCTTTTATGTCCAGCTTGGCGACCTGAAGATCGTCGTGGATTGCGGCCTTCATCCCAAGAAGGTCGGCCGCGCCGCGGCCCCGGATTTCAGCCCGCTCCGGGGCGTGGCGCTCGATCTCATCGTCATCACCCACTGCCACCTCGACCATATCGGCAGCCTGCCGGTGTTGCTCCGCGAGCAGCCGCGGGCCCCGGTGATCATGACCGCGCCCAGCCGCATGCTGATCGAGCGCATGCTGCACAATTCCGCCAACGTCATGGAGCGCCAGCGCGCGGAGGAGAACATCCCCGACTATCCCCTTTTCACCCACGACGAAATCGACCGCCAGGCCGGGCGTCTGACGCCCCTGTCCTACGGACATGCGAAAAAATTCCGCGGGGCGCACGACGAGATCGAGATCATGTTTCACCAGGCCGGCCACGTTGCGGGCGCGGCCGGCGTGGAAATTCACCACAAGCAACGGAAGCTGTTTTTCACGGGCGACGTGCTTTTTGAGGCGCAGCGCACCTGTCCGGCCGCCCGGTTCCCTGTCGACCATTTCGACACCCTCATCATGGAGACGACGCGGGGCGCCACCGAGCGTCCCGCCGGCAAGGAACGGGTGAACGAGGTCGCCCGCCTCGTCGCCACCATCAACGAGACCATCCAG
>JBAZMN010000300.1:0-3641 GCA_041649735.1 Opitutaceae bacterium
GCAAAATCGCAGCCGGGGTACCAGAAAGTAATTCAAAAATGCAAAAACCCAGTATCATCGTTTACCTTGCCCTGCTCTTGTTGCCGGCGGCGCTGATGGCCGAGCCCGCAGGGGTGCTGGTCGACTGCCGCACCAGCCTGCACTCCTACTCACGGGACCTGGCCCTTGGCACCAATATCCTCGGCGAATGGGACCGCCGGCAGCTTTACCTCGACAACGCCTGGCGCCTGCGGCAGGGCGGCATGCGCCTGCTGCGTTTCCCCGGAGGCACGAACGGCAACGAATACCACTGGAACGGAAACGGGGATTACGACTCCGGCCAGGTTTGGCACAATCGTGAGTCACCACGCGTGACGACGTTTGCTTCGGGCTTTTATGATCTTGCCGTCCACCGGGGCTCGACCGTGATAGGCGCCGCCATTCCGGCAAAAGTGACCGACGGGAAATCGGACACCTGCTGGCTAAGCTACCCCGGCGATGAACCCGAGCAGTGGATTTACCTGGAGATCAAGGCCGCGGACAACCAGGGCGTCCCGGTGAACCGCGCGGTCATCGATTGGGGCATCCCGTACGCCGTGCAGTTCAAGATCCAGTATTCCAACGCCAATACGGACGGCTTCAGCCAGTATTGCTACAACGACACCGCCTGGACGGACACTGCCGGCGGCACGCTGCCGGGCACAGGCGGCCGGTCCGACATCACGTTCCCTACCGTCACCGCCAAATATGTCAGGGTGTGCTGCCTGGCCTCGTCCAACGCGCACAATCAATACGCGATCAATGAAATCAGGCTCTACCACGGGGACGCGCAGATCACCAGGAACCAGGACGACAGCCGGCAGACCGCTTCCGTTTCCTCGTCCGTGAGCCGGGGGGACACCTATGACAAGCCCGATCAAATCGATTTCGAGCAATTCATGGGCATCGTGCGGTCCGTTGGGCCCGGGGCCGTGCCGCTGATCGGCGTCAATCTATTCACCGGGACGCCCCAGGAGGCAGCCGATTGGGTCTACTATGCCAATGTCGTCAAAGGCTACGGCGTGAAATATTGGGAGGTGGGCAACGAGAACTGGGGCAACTGGGAAGCCGGCGGCCCGCTGGGGTCGGCCGGTTATGCGCGGCGCTTCATCGAATACTCCGACGCCATGACCGCGGTCGACCACGGCATCACGGTCGTGCCCCAATTCAGCAGCGCGCTGGATGTGGAAAACGTCACCATGGACGCCCGGACCCGGAATCCGGCGGCCTGCCAATATTACGTCGATAATTTCCTGCGCTATCTGCAGGAACACGGCCGCGCCGATATCATCAAGGCCGTCTCCGTTCACAACTACCCCACTTTCCAGGCGAAGTCCGAGGCGGCGGCACTCGCCAACGTGGATCAATGGGACCGGGTGCTTCCCCTCCTCAAGCACTGGATCGGCACCCGCTGCCAGAATCCGGCCGGAGTAAAAATCTACCTGACCGAGTACAACGACGGCATTGAGAGCGGTTATACGAATCATTTTTATGACGCGCTCTTCGTCTCGGGATATCTGTTGAACTTCCTGAAGAACGGAGGCGACTTCGGCTGCTTTTTTACGTCCTTCGGCAATCCCGCCCCACTCTCGTCCGATCCGGCTCTATCCTCCGATTTTGGCATGCTCGAAGGCGGCGGCTTGAAAGGCGCCGACCAGGATAAGAAATATCAGCCACGCGCGTCCTATTATGCCCTGGCCATGCTGTATAACAATTTCTCCGCGGACGACGCGCTGGGCAATACACTGGTCTCCACCAGCTCGTCGAACAGCGCGCTGAAAGTGTATGCCAACAAGCGGGGAGATAAAAAACTCTCCCTGTTCCTCATCAATATCGACCCGGAAAAACCCGTGACCGTGAATATCACCCTGAACGGATTCACCCCGCAGCCCTCGGCTGAGCTCGTCTCGTACAGCCGGCGGAATTATGCCTGGGTGACCCGCGACGGGCAGTCCTTCGCCGCTCCCGACGAGCCGCCCGAGGCCGGCGTGATCGACACCGTGCTCCCGGTCTTCTCCCTCCAGCTGGAACCGTATTCGATCAAGGTGATCACGCTGCGCGAAGCCACGGCGCCCGTGGCTGCCTCATCCCCGCATCCGTAGGCGACGGCACCCGGGTTGCACGCGATGCGGCCGGCTGACCCGCCCCTTTTCAACCAGGGTTCCCGCACATGATAAGTTTTCTTGACCATTTTTTGGTCACATATGTGACTAATGTCATGAACATGCTCACCGTCTCCAAGGCCAAGGCCGGATTCAGCGGGATCGCCCGCCGGGTGGTCCGTTCCCAAAAGCCGGTGATTGTCCGCGTCCCCGACGGATTCATTCAGATCGCCCCCTACGAGCTCCCGGCTGAAGTCCCTCCCCTCCCGAAAGGCGCGCTCAAACTGCTCGCCCGCGAAACCGACCTGCACAACACCTTCGGCGAAACGCTATGACCTGTCACCGTTGGGACATCGTTTTCCTCCCGGCTCACGAAAAAGACAAGGAGGGACATCCGGCGGTCGTCCTCTCGGCCGATGACATCATGGAGGACGACAGGCAATTACGGTTCAACGCCATCGTGGGAACGAAGAAACAACCGGCTGAAAACGCCGATAGTCATCACGTCATTCTCGATGGGGCCGATGGATTGGCGTTTACGACGCTGGTCGATTGCTCGCTCGTGTATGTGGCCAAGAAAACCTCGATCATGCGGTCGGGGGGCAACGTGACCGTGCATCGCCGCCAGCAAATTCAACGCGCCGTCCGCGCTTGTCTCGGATTAGGCTGATCCAAGTTTTGGTGCAGGCTCAACCCGTTCCTCCGCGTCCTTTGCGGTCTTCGTGTGGGATGTCCGCCTTCGCCTTGCAGGCTACGGCGCGACAACTCCGACGAGGAGAAACGCGAGGACTTGGCCTCTCTCCGCTTAATCGACGGGCTGGCCCCATCCGAGGGTAATGTCCTCCTTCGCTAAGCCTATGGAGGACAGCCTTCGCCTCACCGCGGTCCCCCCGCTCCAGGATCTTGGCCTACTGTATGTTGGCCTGCCAGCCGTAGGCCCGGCGAAGGCTGGTGGACCCGATCAGGTTCGAACTGACGACCTCCGCAATGCCATTGCGGCGCTCTTCCAACTGAGCTACGAGCCCATGCAATCCAGCAAGGGCGTGTAACATCAAAGTTTGGCCCCCGTTGGCAAGGACTTTCTGCTCGGCGGGCAGAGCCCGCCCGCAAGATGCGAAGGGCCAGGCGCAAGGTGGTAGGAGCCAGGGGGGTTTCGTCTTCCGCCTTTGCCCCTTCCCTCCGCGCTCTTTGCGCCCTTGGTGTGATAATAGAGGCTATCTGAACGAAGCGTAGGGGCGCAGGCTTGCTGCGTCCCTCTCGGTGGGCGCGACAAGATCGCGCCCCTATCAATGCCTGACGATTCATATCTGTTTCCGGTTATCGGATAGCCTCTAACCTCTGTAGTTCCGGTTTGCCTCACGCCCAGATCGCAACAGACGCAAGGGCTTGGACACACCATCTTTCTCCACAACCTTGGCGCCCTTCGTGTGGGATGCCTTTCCCCTGTCTTGCTCCCTGCTCCTTTGCCCTTCCTGTCGGGCGCGGTCGCAGGCCGCGCCCGCCTATTCGTCCTTCATCCGG
>JBAZMN010000301.1:0-3634 GCA_041649735.1 Opitutaceae bacterium
CGATAACGTGGGTGGCGGCCACCTCGGGGCTGAGCACTTCATCGAGCGGGGCTACCGGCACTTCGGCTTTTGCGGCTTCGCCAACGAGGGGTGGTCCTGCCAACGACGCGATGGCTTTGTCGAGGCTCTGCGCCTCGCCGGCCATGCGCCGCACGTCTTCGACGTCGAATGGCCGGGCCGCCTCACGCCGCTCTGGGATGCCAAGCAGACCACCGCACTGGCAGCCTGGCTCCGTCGCCTGCCCAGGCCGATGGCGATCATGGCGTGCGGCGATCTGCGCGCGCTGCAGGTAATCAGCGCCGCTCAGGCAGCGGGTTTGCCGGTGCCCGAGGAGGTGGCGGTCCTCGGAATGAACAACGACGCTATCCGCTGTGATTTGGCCTATCCCCCGCTGTCGAGCGTGGCAACCAATCCATTCCAATCCGGCTATCTGGCGGCCGAGACCCTGGCCTTGCTCATGGCCGGTCAGCAACCCCAGACGTGGGATCTCCGGGTCGAGCCGGTGGGAGTGGTCATGCGGCATTCGACTGACATCCTGGCCATTGACGACACCAACGTGGCCTCGGCGCTCAGTTTCATCCGTGAGCATGCACTTCAGGGCATCACCGTGGAACAGGTTCTGCAGCATGCCTTCGCCTCGCGCAGCCAGTTGGAAAAAAAATTCCGCCGTTACCTCGGCCGGTCGCCGCAGGCTGAGATTCGACGGGTGCAGGTGGCAAAGATCCGTCAATTGCTGATCGAGACGGATTTCCCGCTGAAAAAAATCGCCGAACTGACCGGATTCGAATACGTGGAATACCTGTGCGTCGTGTTCAAGCGGTTCACTGGTGATTCGCCTGGGAGTTACCGCAAAAAGAATCAGGCCCGGAGTGGACGCTGATACCCCTGTAATGCGGCGGCATGGAGCGTTCGGGAGACGAACTTGCGTTGGGTCCGCCGGGCCTGGTCCCGCAAAAAAACTCAATTATCAGGCAAGTAAACTCATGTACATTGGCCGGCACCCGCCCTAAACTCACCTGCGTAGAGCCCGGCCGTTATGGCAGGGCATGTTTGCGAACCCTAACCCCTAAGAAAAAACCTATGAGCCGTAATTCTTTTACGGCGGGCGTGCTGTGCACGGCTGCCGTGATAAGCTTTGCGATTGGGCCGAGACTGCTCGGCCAAACCGTTGCGGACCAGTCCACTACCGACGAGAAGGCCGAAAAAACCGAAGAGGTGGTCAAGCTCTCGCCGTTCATCGTCGAATCCACCGAAGGAGAGAATACCTACCGCGCGAACAGCACGCTGGCGGGCACCCGCGTCAAGACCGACCTGAACGACGTGGCCTCCGCCATCAGTGTGGTCACTTCCCAGTTCCTCAAGGACACGGCGGTCAAGAATAGCCAGGATCTGCTGGTCTACACCCCCAGCACCGAGGTGTCAGGCATCGCCGGCAACTATTCGGGCTTTGGCGGGCAGAAGACTTACAACGAGTCGAGCAAGCTGATCAACCCCAGCAACAACAACCGCGTGCGCGGTCTGGATGCGGCGGACAACACCCGCGATTACTTCCTGACCGACATTCCGTGGGACAGTTTCAACGTGGGTCGCATCGACCTGCAGCGCGGGCCCAACTCCATCCTTTTCGGAGTCGGCAGCCCGGCGGGCATCATCAATGCCAGCATCAACGGCGCGAGCTACAAAACCGCCTACAAGATCGAGAACTCCATCGACGAGTATGGTTCATTGCGGAACATGGGTGATTTCAATCAGGTGATCCTACCCAACCAGCTGGCATTGCGGATCTCGCTGTTGGACGACATGGAGAATTATCAGCAGAAACCCGCTTACAATCACCAGAAGCGCGTCTACACAGCGCTGCGTTTCGACCGGGAGCTGCTGGGCGAGGGCAATCATACCAGCGTCAACGTGAAATTTGAGGACGGTCGAGTGCATTCCAACAATCCCCGCATTCTCCCGCCGAATGATATGATCACCCCGTGGTTCGACAGCACGTACAACAAGGTGACGGTCAACACCGGCACGGTGGGGAACGGTTATCTTTCCTCCACTTCTCCGGCCATCCTTCTACTCCGGCCGGGCGGGGTTGCCTCGTTGCAGGGCGCCAGCTCTGGTTCGGACGTGAAATCATACTTCACGGGCGGGAGTAGTACGCCCAGCCTCGTCATCTCTGGCTCGCTCAGTGGAGGCCCGGGCTGGATCGTGCAGGCCATCCGGCCGCTGGCGATGCCGACCTACGGTCAATATGCCGCGGCCAATTTGGCCGGTGGTTCGTTTTACCAGGACAAGGTGCTGACAGATTCCACCGTCTTCGATTTCTTCAATAATCTGTTGGATGGCGAAAACAAGCGTGAGTGGCAAAGCTGGCGGACGCAGAATATCGACCTGCAGCAGACCTTCTTCCATGACAAACTTGCCTTCGACTTCACCTACGACCGCCAGGACTACACTTCCGGCCAGAGCACTTTGCTGGCTGGCGGTTATTACGCCATCGGCATGGAGGTGAACGAGATCCTGGAAGATGGCAGCGCCAACCCGTACCTGGGGCGGCCGTACGTCGCCGGCTCGGATGCCTTGGGCAATTATTATTATAATACCTTGCGCCAGAGCAAACGCGGGATCGTGACCGTCGACCTGAAGTCCGAGGATTACTTCGGCAAGAATTGGTTCAGCTATATCCTGGGACGCAGCGTGTTCACAGGATTGGCGAATGAGGACGAAAGGGATTACAAGATGGTCCAATGGGCGGAACACGCGACGACGCCCGATTTGATCACCATGTATTTTGGCACGGCGCCCAACGTCCCGAATACGATCGCGGGCAACCGGATCTTCGACTGGATTTACTACACTGGCCCCAGCTTGATGAGCGCCAGCACGGCCCACGGAGCAAATCTCTCACCCATCAATGTGCGGCTCACGCCCGCTGGCAGCAATGTCGTGCGATACTTCGACGGCACCTGGAATACCCAACCGGGGGCGTCCAACTATGTGGATCCAGACGCCTTAACATACAACTATGTGGACTATAACACAGGGGAGAATGTTGATCCCGCTAAACAGTCTGACAACCCGGCCAATTATGTCGGTTGGAGAAACGGCCCCGTCAACTGGCTGAGCGCCAGCAATCCGGCCGATTTCCCAAGCCTAGTCATCGGAGGCAACCGCCAGAATTACCGGGATATCTCCCAGGGCTTTACTTGGCAGGGGTATCTGCTGGGCGGCGATCTGGTGCCGACCTTCGGCTGGCGCAAGGATCGGGTCATCAATTACGATACCAACGCCCAACCTGATCGGGCAACCTCGATCGCTCCGCTCGATTACCCGCTTGATCCAGCTGGCCGGCGCGAGGCCACCGGCCAGAGCCGGAATTGGAGCGGCGTCTACCACCTGCCCAAGAAGCTGACCTCGTGGCTCCCGTGGGGCATGAACATCAGCCTCTTCTATAACGAGTCGAGCAACTTCAAGGCCGATGCCCCGCGTCGCAATCTGACCGGCAACATCATCCCGAACCCCGAAGGTAATACGCGCGAAAAGGGTTTCATGATCAGCCTCCTGGATGACAGGCTCACCCTCAAGGCGAACTGGTTCAGGACGACGGTCAGCAATGCGACTCTCGCCTCCGGCGGGGGGG
>JBAZMN010000302.1:0-3624 GCA_041649735.1 Opitutaceae bacterium
CCTACGCCTCGGCCAACGCCGCCCATGCCACGGTGGCTGACTTTGCCCTGAACAACCTCCCCGACTTCGGGTCCATGGGCTGAGGCCTGCATTTGCGCGCCTCCTCCGCCCCGGCCCTGCTCCAATCATGAAGAAAGTCATTGTTTTCCCGCTCGTCGCCATCCTTCTGCTGCTCGTGGCAAGCTTCGGCTACCGCGCCTACAAGGCCGAACTGGGGCGCCGGGAGGCGGAACTGCGCGCCGCCAACGAACGGGCGCTCGCCGACACCAAACGCGAAGAGGCCGAACACCGGGCGGCGGCCGAGGCGGAAGCCCGCCGGCTGGCCGAGCTGAAAGCCCGCCAGGAGATTGAAGCGGCCGAGCAGCGCCTGGCTCGGTTGCGTGCCGACCAGGCCGCCGCGGAGACGGCCCGCAAGGCCGCGGAAGAGGAAAACCGGCGTCTGACGGCCGAACGTGAGCGCCTGGAGCGGGAAAAAGAGGCTGCCGAGGGCGAGGCCCGCCGCCTGGCGGTCGAGCGGGAAAAGGAATTTGCCGAGGCGGAAGTCCGCCGGCTGGCCGCGTTGGCGCAACTGGCCAAACTGGAGCAGGAAAAGCGGGATCTCGCCGATCGCGAGGCAGCCCGGCTGGCGGCCTTGAAGCACCAACAGGAACTCGAAGCCGAACGATTGAAGCAGGCGTTGCTCGAACGCTCGATCTACCCCGTCGATTACAAGCGCCGGGAGCATTACTACATCGGGGTGGATATCCGTAACACCCAGGTCATGGGCGCCGCCCGTCCGGTCCCCTTGAAATAAGGATCCGGAGCCGGCTGGACCAACCAATCCCGCGCGGATCCTGCGGCATGGTCCAAACGCCAACTTAAGCCTTGCCTTGGCTGTCGCGAGACCTCTTATTTCGCGGCTTCTATTCATGAAAGCCACCATCAAGACCCAGGGCCAGCAGTTCTCCGTGTCCGAGGGCGACGTCCTGATTGTCAACCGCTATCCCCAGACGGAAGCCGGCGCGACGATCGAAATCAAGGAGGTCCTGACCACCGGTGAAGGCGACTCGTTCAAGGTCGGCACTCCCCTTTTGTCCGGCGCCAGCGTCACGGCCAAGGTGTTGGAGAACAAGCGCGGCAAGAAGGTCATCGTCTTCAAGAAGAAGAAGCGCAAGGGCTACGAGCGCAAACAAGGTCACCGGCAGGAACTGTCGGTGATCAAGATCGAATCCATCAAGGCTTAAGGAGACCTGTCGTCATGGCACATAAAAAAGGTCAATCCACCACCAGCAACGGACGCGAGAGTCACTCGAAGCGTCTCGGCATTAAAAAGTTCGGCAACCAGACCGTCATCTCCGGCAACATTATTGTCCGCCAGCGCGGCACCAAGCTGCATGCCGGCAAGAACGTGGGGCAGGGACGTGACTTTACCCTGTTTGCCCTCACCGACGGGGTCGTGAAGTACGACAAGGCGCGCCGCCGCGTCAGTGTCGAAGCCGTCACGGCCTGAGGCAGACCGGCATTTCTTTCCTTTCCACGCGCAGCCACGGGCTGCGCGTTTTTGTTAGCGCGGTTTCGGCGTGATTTTGCTCGGCCGGCGGCCTACTTTCCGCCGACATGTCCGATCGCCTTCAGGAGCTGCTGCGCCAGAGAACCTTGCTCTCCGGGCACGTTGCGTGGCTCGATCGCGAGATTGCGTTGGAGCAGGCCCGGACCGGGATGACGGCACCAGCCCCGGGCGCTCCGCCGCCCGCTTCAGCCTCCCCCGCTGCAGATGCCGATGCGGAAGCCATGCTCGACCAGTATCGCACCAGTCCGCAGTCAATCCAGCAGGAGGTCAGACGCGGCTGCTTGCTTTATTTTTTCGGCGCCCTGGCACTGGTCGGTCTCTGCGTGCTGGCGGTTTATTTCCTCGGCCATCGCCATCGGTGAGGAACGGACGCAGTCGCGCCGCGGGGTTTCCCGTTTCCGTGTGGCCGGAAAACCGGGAACGCCCTGTGGGGCGCGCAGCGCTTCAGCCTGTGCTCACGGTCGATGCGCGATCTGAAAAGAACCGCGCCTCGCTCCAAGCCGTTGATCCGCCGGCAAACGCCGCCATCGCGACCCCGGCCGGCCGGCCGTACGACTGCCTCCATGGAATTCTGCACGACGGGCTGAAAGGCGGCCGGCTTTCACCAGGCGCGGTCTTTTTTTCGAACTCTTCCCGTTCGGTGGGGTCTAGCGCGGCGCCCTTTGCGCCATCATTTGCCCTCCCGGAACCCAATCGGAATTGACACCGCGCTGCGTGAAATCACCCGCGCGATCCGGCAGATTTGCCTTCTGCAGGAGACAGGGCGCGAGGAGGAGGCGGGCCGGCTCGAAACGACGATGCTCGCCCCGCTCATCGAAACCTGTCGCGGAACCCATGGAGCCGCGGCCCTGCCAGACGAACGGCTCCGGAACATCCTGACCAGCGAGCGCGAACGAGCCGGCGATGCCGCGGCCTTGGGCGAATTGCTTCTTCCTCTGCTGCTGGAACATCTGGACCGCCCGCCGGCGCCCGACCGCACCGGCCGGACGGCCGGTGCCGCCATCGACCTGCCGCCGACCCAGCGTCCCCGGCCCGCCGGCCCGCCTCAAATCGCCGATCTGCTCGACGGCATGCTGGCGCAGGAGCGCCCCCACCCTGCCCGCCGCCCGCGGCGCACCCGGACTTGATCCGCTCACCTGTCCTCCGCAACCCATGAACCATCCGATCCCATGACTACCGCCACCATTGAAAAGTCTCCTCCCACCGCCACCCCGGCTCCCCCCGCCCCGTCCCGCAAGGTGGATCGCAAAGTCCTCCTCGCCGGCTTCGACCTCGGCACCAACAAGTCGTGTATTCTCGCCGGCCCGTTCACGAACAACGACATCGCGATCAGCAAGATCGTGCCGACCGTGGTCGGCTATGTGAAGGATGGCATCGTGGACGGCATCATCGCCGGCAACGCCAGCATTCTCTTCGGCGAAGACGCGTTGAAAAACTTCCTGCACGTCAATCTCGTGACTCCGCTCGGGAAAGGCGTCGTCGCCCATCCCCAGGCCGCCCGCGACTTTTTCCGTCACATGCGCGGTCTCGTCGACGCCGGCGGCACGGCCGAGATCCGCGCCGTCATTGGTGTTCCCGCCAACGTCGAGGAGGAGGCCCGGGAGGACATCCGGCAGTGCGCGACCGGTGTTTTTGAGCGGGTCCTGCTCATCCCCGAGCCCTTTCTGGCCGCCCTTGGTTATCGCGACGATTCCCGGCTCAACCAGCCCAACTATGTCGATCCGGTGATCAACTCCCTCTTCATCGACATCGGCGGCGGCACCAGCGATCTCTGCCTGATTCAGGGCTATTTCCCCACCCGCGAAGACCAGATCTGCATCGACTTCGCCGGCGATGCCATCGACGCGCTCATCCACGAGGAAATTGACCGCCAGTATCCCGGCAACGGGCTTTCCCGCCAGACGGTGCGGGAAATCAAGGAGACGCACTCCTATGTCGGCCCCGTGCGCAAGCCCACCGACGTCAAGGTCATCATCGGCGGCAAGGCCCGGATGCTTGAACTGGGCGAAACGATTGGCCGCGCCTGCAATACGCTGCTCGAGCGCATTTATCCGGCGCTGACCACCCTCATCACC
>JBAZMN010000303.1:0-3614 GCA_041649735.1 Opitutaceae bacterium
ACCTCAGCCACCTCGACGGGCTGCTCGCGCGCAACGTGAAGCTCTTCGCGTTCACCCACATCTCGAACACGCTGGGCACGATCAATCCCGTGGCCGAACTGTGCGCCCGCGCCCGCCGCCACGGGGCCGTCACCGTCGTCGATGCCGCCCAGAGTGCCGGGCACCTTCCCCTCGACGTGCAGACGCTGGGCTGCGATTTTCTGGCCTTTTCCGGACACAAGATGGCCGGCCCCACCGGCATCGGCGTGCTCTATGGCCGCCTGCCGCTGCTCGAGTCGCTCGATCCCTTCCAGGGCGGCGGCGAGATGATCGCGTCGGTGCAGTTCGAGCAGAGCACCTGGAACAAGGTGCCGCACACGTTCGAGGCCGGCACCCCCGACATCGCCGGCGCCGTGGGCCTGCACGCCGCCATGGACTACCTCGATGCGGTCGGCCGCGCGCCGATCGCCGCCCATGACGAGGAGCTGGCCCGTTACGCCTGCGCCGGCCTGCGCGAGATCCCCGGGCTGCGCCTCCTCGGACCGCCCGGAGCGCGCGGGGGGCTGGTCAGCTTCACCCTGGCCGGCATTCACGCGCACGATGTCGTGACGTTTGCCGATCAGGCCGGCATCGCCCTGCGGGGCGGCCATCACTGCACCCAGCCCTTGTTGCGCAAACTTGGCGTTCCCGCCACCACCCGCGCCAGTTTTTACCTCTATAACACCCGGGAGGAGGTCGACCGGCTGGTCGCGGTCATCCGCCAGACCGCCGGGTTTTTCGGGCGGCAGGCTTAGGCGCGCCGAACCCGGGCCGCCCGTGGGTTTTCGGGCTGCAAAAAATGCGCAAAGCTCGCCAAGGCGTGCGCTGCCGGCTGGTGCGTTACCTGTCATGATGGCAGCGTGAAGAAAGCGTACTTGGAGGCCCTGGACGGCCACCGCGCGGAGATCAAGCGAAAGTGGGAGACTCTCCTGCGCGCCGCCCCTCCAACCACGCCGTTGGGCAATCCGGACACTCTCGTCTACCTGATGGACGAGTCACTCGGGCAGCTTTTTTCCCTCTTTCACAGCAAATCCGCCCACCAGTGGCTGTCCCGCCACCCCCCGGCCACGCGCATCATCGGCACGAGCTGCCACTGCCGGCTCAATCCGCTGATCAACTATTTCATCGCCGGCCAGGCCGCGCTGGCCTTCGTGGCCCAGGCCGTCCCGCGCAACCAGCATCATCTCGACGATGTGGCCGCCACCGGCTGCATTGACGAGTTGCTGCTGACGTTCCGTTTTCTTGCCCACCGGGAGATTCAGGCGTTTTGCGAGGTCTGCCAGTATTCGCCCGCCAACGCCCATGCCGCCGGCGATGGCGCCAACGGCAAGCCGGTCTGCCCCCTGCCCTGGTCTCATCCGGCCGGGGCTTGAGCGGATCGTCCGGCCGGCTCAGGCCGGATTCGGACCGCCGCCGGCGTGGAGGTGCTCGCGAAAATCGCTGGGCGACAGGCCCTCGATTTTCTTGAAGACGCGGTTGAACTGCGAGAGCGACTGAAAGCCGGCCTCAAAGGCCGCCTCGCTGACGCGCTTGTGCGGATTGAGCAGCAGATTCTTCACCTTCTCCACCCGCACCCGCGCCAGGTAATCGGTGAACGTGAGGCTGGTCGCCTGCTTGAACATCTTGCAGAAATAGAAGGCGCTCGTGTTGACCGCCCGCGCCACCTCCTTGAGGGAGAGCTCCTCGCTCTGATGCGCGGCGATGTAGCCGCGGGCCCGGGCGATCATCGGTGCCTCGGCTTTTTCCTCCCGCACCATGAGCTGGTTGCTCAGCGCGGCCAGGTGCTGGGCAAAGATCGCCAGCAGGCGGATGATCGACTCGTACTGGCGCTTCGACACCACCCGGGTCTGGAAATAGGCCTCCTCGATCCGCTTCAGGTCGATCTCGCGGCCCCATTCGAGCAGCTGGCGGGTCACGCGCCTGAATTCACTCCGGCTCGGCCGGTGCAGGAACACCTGTCCCGTTTGCAGGAAGGCGATCAGGTTTTCCCCCACCCGCACGGGAATGGCGGTGTCGCACAGCCCGGCAAAACACCGCAACGTCTGGGCCTCGACCTTGGCCGTCTCGGCAATCTGCTGCTGCATCTGCAAACAGGCGGAGCAGGACTTGTTCGTGCGGGCGAGCAGGGCGCAGAACGGATTCTCGTTCGGGTGGCCGGCCAGCGGAAACTGAAACGTCTCCACCGGCCGCAGGCCCAGGGGCAGGCCCGTGGCCTCCGCAAACGCCTTTTCGTAATCGCGCCAGATCTGCGAGCTCTTCAGGTGCTCGACGATGCTTTTGCTGCGTGATTGGGGCGATGGGAACTCGTTCGGCATGGAAAGTGCGCGCCGTCAACATCCACCCAATCCGGGCGGAGGTGCAAACGAAAACACAATCTCCATCCGTCACCCCGGCCGGTCCCCGGGGCCGGAAAACAGCCGCCCGCGCCACAGTGGGACCATGGCGCGGGCGGGGAGAGGTTTGCCTGGGTCGGCCGAACCAAGCGGGGACTGAAGCTGAAACCTGGCGGGAGCGTGCAAGCTCCCCGCGGCTACCCGCGGGGAGCTGCGCACTTAGTCCTCAATCACGTGAACCACGAAAGGGTTTCCCTTGATCGTGTTCACCAGCCGCCCGTGTTTGAATCCGGGCGGAAGCTCACGGGTTGCGCGTCTCTCGGGGCGGCCGGAAGGCCCGTGCCGCTGGCGCTGCAACTCCGGGAAAGGGGTGGGCAGGAAAAGCAAAGAACAACGGTGCATATGTACGCTAAACGCCGGAATTCCGCTTCGCACGGGTTGCCAATTGTTGGGCGTTTATTGTCCTGGGTCTGGCCGACCCACCGCGCCCCTCCGATCCCTTCCTTTCCCGCGCACGATTTTTGGCAAAATCTGCGGAGTCAGCCCCGCCGCCGGTTGCTATGATGACGGCATGAGCACCATCCTCGTCCCCATCGATTTTTCCGAGGAGACCCCGGAAGTCATCGAATGCGCCGCGATGCTGGCCCGCCGCAACCGCAGCCAGCTCGTCCTCATGCACGTCACCGCCGGCGGCCGGACGGTGGCGCCCGGCGTGATCAGCCACGAGGAGGAAACCGAGGCCACCGACAAGCTCGGACGCCTCGAGCGCTACCTGCGGGAGGAGGGCTATCAGGTAGCCACCGCCCTCCGGGAGGGCGAACCGGCGCGGGAAATCGTCGAATATTGCGGTAAAATCAAGGCCGACTGCATCATCATGGGCCGGCATGACCATGCTCCGGAGGCCCGGGCCATGAGCCCCATCACCCGTTACGTCGAGCAAAAGGCCCTGTGCACGGTCGTGGCCGTGCCGTGACCGGTCGAAAACGGCGGATCCCTGCCTCCCGGGGCCCGGCCGCTGTCACTCGCCGCCCAGCGTCAGCAGTTCGCGCACCGCGGCCGTGACGGGAATGGTGCCGTCGAGAATCGCCTGTTCCCAGGCGGCGCGCCGCGCCGCGACCCTGGGCTGGCGGAAAAACTGCCCGCGCAGCGCCTCCTCGAGCATCGCCTGCGCCCAGGCGAGATTCTGCCGGCGGCGGCGCTCCACCAGGGCGCCGTTGGCCCGCGTGGCCTCGAGAAACTCCTCCACCAGGCCCCAAAGCTCCG
>JBAZMN010000304.1:0-3597 GCA_041649735.1 Opitutaceae bacterium
ACGCCGGCGCCCAAACCCCGGCCCCGGCTTTCCCCGGAGATCACCGGCCTGATTTCCTCCTCCGTCCCCGTCTGGAAGGCTCCGCCACCCGAGCCGGCCGAAAAAGCCCCGCCGCCGCCCGCCGATCCGGACACGGTGAAAATGGCGCCGGTCATCGTCAACAGCAACAAGCTGCCGCGGGTCGACGAAAAAGAGTGGCTGACGCCCAAGGCACAGGATGACGTGCTGATGAAGGAGTATCTCTCCGATTTCGACCGTGTGCTCAACCACTACACACTGCCGTTCATCGGCATTTCCAAGGAGGCGCGGGCCCGCATGATGTACACGGAGGACAAGCGTCTGCAGGATCTGAAATGGATCAACGACCAGATCGACCAGTCGATGCTGACGGATCCCGCGGCCGCCAAGGAGCTGAAGGAGGTCCGGGATAGCACCTTCACCCGCGAAGATCCGTAGCCTCGAAGATCGTATCAACGCACGCCCGGTTTGATGAAATAACCGGCGGCCTTCCAGTTTCCGTTGGCCTCCTTCTCAAAAGTAACCGTTTCAATCGCGCCGATCCCGTTGTCGAAGGATGCTTCAAACTGTGCGAAGACGAAATCGCCTTTGATCGTTTCACCTGCGGATGCAGGTAGCTCTGAAAGGCGCCCAGCGGTAAGCAACTTCCGTTCGCGCAACTTGCCGTATGGTTTACGAGCCTGGCCAACCGCAGTCTGCCACTGTGCTTCGCTCACGGCTTTCTGGAAGCGTGCAGATGCATCCTTCCAGCTTTGCGCATAATTGCCGGCATCGACGCCCCGCAGCCAGGTTTCCATCGCCAGCACCGCGTCTTTTGTGCCAGCCGAGGTGTCATTACCTCCAGCCCGAGCTGGTTGCAGCGTTGTCAAAGCCAGTAGTAACAGCGTGATAATACCCGCCACGAACGGGCGTGATTTTCTATCCGGATAGTGTCTGATCATTTTTATTCTCCGTTTGAGGTGCGTGTTTGATTCTCCAATCGCGAGGGCGCCGAAAGGAGCCAGCCCGCCGTTGGTTTGCTTCAGTGTTTGCAGCAAAACATCGCCATAGGTTTTTCCCGAAGCCTCTTTCCGCCACCGGATCGCCGATTCATCAGCCGCTTCCTCCTGGAAATGCCCCCATAAACCGGCTGCGAGATACGCCAGAGGATTAAACCAGTGGACGGCGCGAGCCAGAGCATACAGCCAGTTCAGCGGTACGTCCCACGAACGGAAGTGTGCAAGCTCGTGGAGCAAAATCGAACGCAGCGCCTCTCGTGGCAGGATTGCAACCAAATCGAACGGCAACAAAATCCGGGGCCGCAGCCAGCCCAGGAGCACCGGTGTGGGCACCGCCGGTGAAACCACCAAACCCACCGGAGCCGTCACACCAGCCTCCTGCTTGCAATCTTCAAGCAAGCCGAGCAGCGCAGCATCGGTCGACAGTCGCTCGCGCGACCAGCGTCGGGTAACGCAGATCGTTTTCCAAACCAGCAGTAAGAGATGGATTCCCGCGCCCACACTCCAAAGCCATAACCAAAATCCGGGCGGAAGTGATCCGGAAGAGGAGGCCATCGTAGCCCCGCCGCCGGACACCGCAGGGACAAAAACATCCGCCCACTCCCGCAAAAATCGAGGTGTCTCCACCGATGGGAAAATTGAAAATCGAACCGGCACCAGAAAAGCCAACGGAATGAGCCACCACCACAGGCGCCGCCCCCGGGCCCGCATCGTGCGGACCCACAACCAATCAAGCGCGACAACCATAAACAGCAGGAGCGAGCCGCGCACCGACAACGCAAACAGCAAGCTCATTTATCCTTCCTTTCTTCGCGCAGGATCCGCTCCAGCTCATCAATCTCTGGGCGGCTCAGGCGATGAGACTGGACGAAATGAGCGATCATCGGCGAAAGCGCGCCATCAAAGACCCGATGCAAAAATGATTCGGCCTCCTGCGTCGTGAATTCTGCTTCCGTGAACGCCGGGGAGTAAATGTAGGCCTTGCCGGTCTTCTCAAAATCCAGCGCCCCTTTACGGTGCAGGCGATTAAGCAGCGTTTTGACCGTCGCTGGACTCCAGTCACGATTGGGTGCCAGCGCTTCAATCACTTCCTGTGCCGAGCAGGAGGCTCGCCGCCAAATCACTTTCATCACCTGCCATTCAGCTTCGGAAAGACGGGGCGCTTTTTTCATTTACAACTGTAAACGCAGAATCGTTTACAGTTGTAAACACAAAAATTGCCCTCGCCGCTCCTTGCACTTCAGGCCAGGAACGCCTGCCGGAACCGTTCTGGCGACTTGGCGTGGAACCGGAAAAGCTCCCGCCAAGCCGCAAGGAGCTGAAGGAGGTCCGGGATAGCACCTTCACCCGCACTAACGGGACGTGACGGCGGCTATTCCGCCAGCAGGGCGCGGGCGATTGTTTCCCACTCTGCTTCGAGCGTGGCCTTGGGCCGGGATTGGCCGGCACGAGCATACCAGTAGCCGGCGTTGGCCTCATCGCCCTCCCGGCGGTGCAGGTAGGCATGCACCCAGGCTCCGGTGCGGCCCGGGGCCTCTTGGGCACATTCATGGGCGCGGGGCCAGTCGCCCCGCGCGTCGTGCCACAGGGCCTGCAGGGGCAGGCTGAGGTTGGCGGGCGGGCCCGCCGCGCCACCGACCGAGTGGCGGAACTCATCAAATGACATTTGCCGAACGGTAGCGCCTTGATATTGGTTTTCAACTTTACACCCTCCGCCCGCCTCCGACATGCCGTCCGTGCCGCGACCTCCCTCCGCCGAAAAGCTCATTCAGCGCCTGCAATGGGACGATCTTGACCTGGCCTATCTGCGCCGCCTGGTGGAGATTGCCCGCGAGGAGGATTTGTCCGGACTCGGACTCAGCCGGCGGCCGCTGCATACCGGCGACCTCTCGACCGCCAGCCTGCCGTCGGCGCCCCGGCAGGGCGCCGCCCTGCTCGTGGCGCGCGAACCGCTGGTCGTCTGCGGGCTGCGTCTGGTGCCCCTGGTCCTGTCCGCCTTTGGCGGACGGGTGACGGTGCAATTCGGCGCCCGGGACGGCGCGTCCGTTCCCGCCGGTCGGACGCTGGCCACGCTGCATGGCGATCCGCGCACCCTGCTGGCCGCCGAGCGGACCTTCCTGAACTTCCTCCAGCGGCTCTCCGGCGTCGCCACCCACACCCGGCGCCACGTCGAGGCGCTCGGCTCCGGCCGCACACGGCTGCTCGACACGCGCAAGACCACGCCCGCTTACCGCATGCTGGAGAAATATGCCGTTGCCTGCGGCGGCGGCTGGAACCATCGCCTCGGCCTCTTCGACCGCGTGATGCTGAAGGACAATCATCTGGCGCTGCTGGGCGCCGGCGCCGGTGCGCCGCCGGCACCGGGCCCAGGCTCCCTTGCCACGGCTGTCGCCGCGGCGCGCCGCACCGCCCCCGGCCTGCCGGTCGAAATCGAGGTGGACCATCCCGACCAGATCCCCGATGCGCTTGCCGCCGGCGCCGACGTCATCCTGCTCGACAATTTCACCCTGCCCCGGCTCCGTCGCGCTGTTGCGCAGATCAAGGGCCGCGCGTTCACCGAGGCCAGCGGCAGCATCACGCT
>JBAZMN010000305.1:0-3582 GCA_041649735.1 Opitutaceae bacterium
GCTCAGGTGTCGCGCCAGGTCTGCGGCATCACCGCTCTTGAACAGCCAGCCATTGACCGCAGGCCTGATGACGTCGGCCGGACCACCGGTATCCGCTGCCAACACGGGCACGCCCGCCGAAAGCGCTTCGAGCATGGCCATGGAAAAGGGTTCCTGGTCCGACGCCACCACGAGCACATCAATCTCATCATAGAATAAACGTGGATCGTCACGCCATCCGCACCATACCACCGGCATATCCGTTGCCTGGATCCGGAGCGCCGCCGCGCAATGCGCCGAGTCAGCCGAATCGTCAGCATCGCCCAGATGCCGAAACTCCAGATGGCCCCGCTTCACCGGTTCAAGCTGCCTGAGTGCTGAGAGCACGACGTCCCACCGTTTCCATCCCACGAGCGTGCCCACTCCGCCCAGGCGCAGTCTGCCGTGATGACCCCAACCCCGGCGCATAACCGGCGTGGCCGGCCAGCGGATCCCGTCCGGAATGCAGCCAACCCATGAATCGTCACCCACACGGTAGTGGCGTTTCATCGCCGGAGTCAGCCAGTAGAGCCGGCCGCCCAGGCGCCGCGCCGCCCAGCGGTAGAACCAGCGCTGCCTGCCGTAGCAATGGACACTGACGACCGTGCGCGGTTCACCCATCCACTGCAACCAGAGCGCCACCAACAGCCCCGCGCGCGAGTGACCATGAAAGATGCGCCGCGGATCCTCCTGCAGCCAGGCGCGCACGACGAGGGCCACGGCGCGGGCACGCCAGAAATTCCCCGGCCCGATCCTCTCGCCCGCGATCCGCGGCAGCTCCAGGGTCTCCAAACGGGGTTCGCGCCTTTGGACAAAACCCGGATTCACCCCCAGCACGCAGGCAAATTCCCGGGTCCCTGCCAACGTCCGCACCACCGAGAGAATGCCGCCCCGGTCCGCACCGGCGCCAACATAGTGAAGCACAGTGTAATCGACACCCACGGGCATTGCGGCCAATGAAAGCAGCCCGCCCCAGCAAGGGAATCCCAAAGCGGCCTCACCAGTTCTGGCTAGCCCGCCCCGGCCATTCCGCTACAACAC
The DNA here is from genome assembly GCA_041649735.1 of Opitutaceae bacterium. Taxonomy (GTDB): domain Bacteria; phylum Verrucomicrobiota; class Verrucomicrobiia; order Opitutales; family Opitutaceae; genus Fen-1467. The sequence continues at coordinate 1,060 of JBAZMN010000305.1, forward strand.
CGGAGAAACTTGTGATTCCTCAAGGCAAACCATTCGAGAATGTCGCCTGGCTCGTCACCGAGCGCATGCTCAGACTGGGAACTTCGACCTTGGTGATGGTGATCGTGGCGCGGCATCTCACGCCCGCAGGCTTCGGGGAACTCAGCGTGGCTCTGGCGGCCGTGGCCCTGGCCATGCCCCTGGCGCAGTCGGGCCTGGATGCGCTGGTCGTGGCTGAGCTGATCCGGCGACCCGGTGACACCGGCACGCTGTTGGGAACTAGCGCGGCCATGCGTCTCGGGGCGGGGCTGATGGTTCTCCTTCCTCTTTTCGGTTACGGCCGGTTGATTGTCTCCGCCTCGGTGCTCATACCGGTTAGTTTGCTGCTCCTATTTCAGGCGGGCGAGGTCACTGACCTCTGGTTTCAGCGACATCTCCGCTCCCGCTGGACCGCGGGCGCCCGTTTCACCGCGCTGACGCTGGGGGCGGTGGTGAAGCTGTGGCTCGTCTGGCGCGGAGCCGGGGTGATCTGGTTTGCGTGGGCTCAGGCGATCGAATCGTTTCTTTTTAGCTCCGCCCTGGCCCTCGCCTACCGGCGGGCGGGTGGCCGATTCGCCGACTGGCGCTTTGACGGCCGGCTGGCCGGGAGTCTGCTCAGCCAATCCTGGCTGCTGGCCTTGTCGGGTATGACGGTGGCCATCTTCATGCAGCTGGATCAGCTGCTGGTCAAACACTGGCTCGATGCGGGAGCCGCGGGCTGTTATGCCGCGGCCAACCGCATCATTGAGTTGCCGCTTTTCATCACTGCCGCGCTGACCATGAGTCTTTTCCCGGGTCTGACCGCCAGTCATGGTGATGGCGGCGAAACCTTCCGGGTGCGCCTGCAGGAGGTTTTCGATCTGCTCTCCATCATTGGATGGATCGTGGTGCTGGGTCTGAGCCTGCTGGGTCCGTCGCTGATCCGCGTGCTCTTTGGCGGAGCGTATGCGCCCGCCGCGGCGGTGCTGGTGATCAAAGTCTGGGCGTGTCTCTTTCTTTTCAGCGGATCGGTGCGCGGCCAGTTCATTGTGCTCACCGCGGCCGCTGCCACCAACCTCACCGCCGCGGTGGTGGGAATCGTGGTCCAGGTCGCCCTGGCCTGGTGGCTGATCCCGGGACATGGAATCGCGGGCGCGGCCCTGGCGTTTGTTGTCGCCAGCGCGGTGAGCGGCTGGATGCTCTCCTTTGCCCTTCCAGCGCTCACCCCCTGTGCGGGTGTACAAACCTCCGCCCTGCTGATTCCGTTCTTCCCCCATCGCTGGAAAAACAGCCTGCGGCCGCTATTTTTGCCATGAACTGGGACTACAGCCTTCATTATTCCCGGTTTCACCCGGAAACCCTTGCCCACCGCCAGGGGCTGGCGATCTACCATCGCCGGCTCCTGCTGCCGCTGCTGCCGGCCGACCGGGCCGGGCCGATTCTCGACCTGGGGTGCGGGCGCGGCTATGCGATGGCCGTGCTTCACGACGCCGGGTATACGGACCTGGAGGGAGTCGAAACGGACCCCGGGCAGGCGGAGTATGCGCGCAGGCTGGGGCTCAGGGTTACGCTGGTCGAGCGCACGGAGGATTTCCTTGCAGAACGTCCCGGGCGCTATTCGGTTGTCATCCTGATGGACGTGCTGGAGCACGTGCCGCGAGAGCGGCAGCGTGAATTTCTCCAGGCGATCCACGGGAGCCTGAAAGCCGGTGGGCGCCTGATCTGCACCGTGCCCAACGCCTGTTCATCGATCACCGGCTACTGGTTCCACAACGACTATACGCACCGGGTGAACTTCACGCCGGTGAGCCTGGAATATTTGCTCCGGCATGGCGGTTTCTCCCACGCATCGATCACTCCGGCTGAGATGGTGCGAAGGCCCCGGTTCCTGTGGTGGTTGCCGACAAAACGCAGCCTGCAGTGGTGGATGTTGCGATTTTACCGCCTGCACCGGCGCGCGGAATACATCGCTGAACTGGGCTGGGAATCGGGTCGGCGGATCCCGCTCGCACCCAACCTGCTCGCCGTGGCCGACAAGACCTGAAGGCATGAGCATGGTCAGCTACGACGTGTTTGACACCGTGGTGACCAGGGTGTTTGCGCATCCGCGCGACGTCTTTGTCTACGTCGGTGAACGTTTGGGGCGCGAGGGGCGCAGCCGGCTTGACCCGCAGGCGTTCGCCAACATGCGGTGGCGGGCCGAACTGGAAGCACGCCGACGCTCGCCAGACGTTGAAGTGCTGCTCAACGACATCTATCGTGAATTCGCCAGGCTTGCCGGCTGGTCTGCCGCCGAAGTGGACGCCGCGCGCGACATGGAACTGGCGGTGGAAGCGCGTCATCTGCGTGGCATCCCGCTCGTGCGGCCCGCACTGGATGCCGCCCGGATCAAAGCCGGCCGGATCGATTTCCTGACCGACATGTATCTGCCGGAGCCCGTTTTGCGCCCCTGGCTGCAACAGGTGGGGGTGTGCCGGGCCGGCGACCGTCTCTGGATTTCAGGTGAAGTGCATGCCAACAAGAGCT
>JBAZMN010000306.1:0-3579 GCA_041649735.1 Opitutaceae bacterium
TGATCCGGGAAGTGATAGACCGGCCTGCGACCACAGCGGCGCATTGAGGCGGATAAACCGCAACTGCACAGCTCGTCTCGCAAATCAGCTCTGCGCCCGCTTTCAACTCTTCTGTAAGAAGATGCGGTATTGAGAGGCGATAGAATCGAGGTCATCGATTCGTTGGAAATTTCAAATGTAATATCTTGTCCTATAATCTATTGCGAATTTGATTGGAATAATTCCAATTCTCACTTGCTATTTAGAACGATTCTAATCCTCTATATACCATGCCCATGATCGCAGATACACCCACCCTTCCTTTGGCACAAAGGATCACCGACAGCGGCCTGCGTTCCACGCCTCAGCGCGAGGTGGTTTATCAAGTCATCCTGGCCAAGCGCGATCATCCTACGGCCGAAGAGGTTTTCGCCCGCGTCAAGGCCCTCATGCCGACCATCTCCCTCGCCACCGTTTACAACTGTCTCGAGGCCCTCGTCCAGTACGGCCTCATCAAGCAGGTCAACTTCGTGCGCGAACCGACGCGCTATTGCCCCAACCTTCACGAGCACGCGCACTTTCACGACGAGGCTTCCGGCGAAATCCACGATATCGAGATCCCGGCTGACCTCATGAACCATCTGCGCTCCCTGCTTCCTGCCGGCTACGCCGCCGTGAGTGTCGACCTCAGTTTCCGCGGTTCAGCGTGTCCAGCGCCCGACCCGGCGGCGCGCCCTAACTGATGTTTCCTCCCCCGGCAGCTGATCCCATTTTTCCATGAGTCAACTCGTCATCCAAGACCTCCACGTTTCCATCGGCGACAAATCGGTCGTCAAGGGCTTCTCGCTGACTGTCAATCAGGGTGAGGTCCATGCCATCATGGGCCCCAATGGCACGGGCAAATCCACCCTGGCCAAGGCCGTCGCCGGCCACCCGGACTATACCATCACCCGGGGCGACGTCCTCCTCGACGGTCGTTCTCTCCTCGCCATGGAGCCCGATGAGCGCGCCCGCGCCGGCCTCTTCCTCGCCTTCCAATACCCGAGCGAGGTTCCCGGTGTGACCATCGCGAACTTCATCCGCGCCGCCCTGCAGGCCCGGCTGGGGGAAAGCGCGGAGCTGGATGCCACCGGCTACTACAAGCAGCTCTACGAAAAAATGGACCTGCTGAAGATCGACCGGAAGTTTACCTCCCGCCCGGTCAACGAGGGGTTTTCCGGCGGCGAAAAGAAACGCTGCGAAATCCTCCAGCTGGCCATGCTCGATCCGAAGTTCGCCCTGATGGATGAGACCGACTCCGGCCTCGACATTGATGCGCTCCGGGTGGTCGCCGACGGGATCAACAAGCTCCGCACCGGCCAGCTCGGCATCCTGCTCATCACCCACTACCAGCGCCTCCTCAATTACATCGTGCCCGACTTCGTCCACGTCATGTACGACGGGCGCATCGTCCGCAGCGGCGACAAGAACCTCGCCGTCGAGCTTGAGGCCAAGGGCTACGCCTGGGTGAAGAAAGAACTTGTCCATGCCTGAAACCTGCTCCGCCGGAGTCCGCCGGCAGGCGATCCACCGCGCGCGAGCGCGTCCCGCCAATCGAAAACCTTCTCTTGCCCATGACTGACACACTCGAAAATGCCGTTCTCGCCGAGAGCCCCGTCTCCGGCATCGACCAGTCCGCCGGCGATTTCACCTACGACGTCAAATATGACTTCGACGCCGGCTCGGGTCTCTCCGAACGCACCGTCCGCTACATCAGCGACGTCAAGAAGGAGGACCCGTGGATTCGCGAGTTCCGCCTCAATGCGCTGAAAACCTTCCTCGCCAAACCGCTGCCGACCCACTGGGCCACGCGGGATCTTGAAAACATCAATTTCGACAAGATCCGTTACTACCTCTCCCAAGGCACCAAGCCCAAGCGCACCTGGGACGAAGTCCCGGATGACATCAAGAAAACCTTCGAGCGCCTCGGCGTCCCCGAGCAGGAGCGCAAGTTCCTGGCCGGCGTCGAGGCCCAGTTCGACAGCGAGGCCGCCTACTCCAACATCAAGGAAGTCGTGGCGAAGCAGGGCGTCATCTTCGTCAACTCCTCCGAGGCCCTGCGCACCCATCCGGAGATCTTCCGCAAGTGGTTCGGCAAGGTCATCCCGACTGGCGACAACAAGTTTTCGGCGCTCAACAGCGCCGTGTTCTCCGGCGGCTCGTTCATCTACGTGCCGCCCGGCGTCAAGGTCGCCCACCCGCTCCAGGCCTACTTTCGTATCAACGCCGAGAACTTCGGCCAGTTTGAACGCACGCTCATCATCGTCGACGAGGGCAGCGAGGTCACCTACATGGAAGGCTGCACCGCGCCGAAATTCTCCACCTCCACCCTGCACAGCGCCGTGGTCGAGCTCGTCGCGCTCAAGGGCGCCAAGATCCAGTACATTACCGTCCAGAACTGGGCGCCCAACGTCTACAATCTCGTCACCAAGCGCGGCCTCGCCCACGAGGAGGCCGAGATCAAGTGGATCGACTGCAACATCGGCAGCCGCCTGACCATGAAGTATCCCGGCGTCGTGCTCAAGGGCCGCAAGTCCCGCGGCGAGGTCATCTCCATCGCCCTGGCCAACGACGGCCAGCACCAGGACACCGGGGCCAAGATGGTCCACGCCGCCGATGAGACCACCTCCTCCATCGTGGCCAAGTCCATCTCCGTCGGCCAGGGCCGCAGCACCTACCGCGGCCTCGTGCACATTCCCCGGCACCTCAAGGGCTGCAAGAACAACACCGAGTGCGACGCGCTCCTCATCAACACCAACTCGCGCACCGACACCTATCCGGCCATTACCGTCCGCGGCCAGCAGCACGCGGTGCAGCACGAGGCCAGCGTGTCGAAGGTCAGCGAGGAGATGATCTTCTACATGCAGTCGCGCGGACTGACCGAGGCACAGGCCATGAGCCTGGCCGTGAACGGCTTCGTCAACGACCTCGTGCGCCAGTTCCCGATGGAATACTCCGTCGAGCTCAAGCGCCTCATCGACCTCGAAATGGAGGGCTCGGTCGGCTGACGCTCCCCCCGGGCACGAGGGGTAAGGTTTAAGGTGCAAGGCCTCTGCAGCTGAAAACCAAAGTGCCCCGGATTTATATTACACCTTACTCCTGACACTTTCACCCTCGGCTTCCATGTCCGCTGTTCCCGCTTCCCAATCCGCGCCCGCCACCGTCAACGGCGCCTTCGCGCCCGCCGTCTTCGCCGCGCACCTTGCCGCGCTCGACCGCCTGCCCTCCTGGTGGCTCGACCGAAAGCGTGAGGCGTGGAGCCGCTTCATCGCGTCGCCGCTGCCGCAGCGCACGGATGAACTCTGGCGCTTCAGCACGGTCGCCGGTCTCAAGCTCGACGAATATGCGCTGCCCGGGGCGGCGGCCGATGCCGGAGTGCGCCCCGTAAATCCCGGGTTTCCTTGCACGGCATCACTGACGTTTGCCAACAACCGCGCCCTCTCCGGCATGACCCTGCCGGCCGACCTGCGGAAAAAGGGAGTCATCTTCGAACCGCTGGAAAAGGCCCTCGCGCAACACCCTGACTTGTTCCGGCGGCATTTCATGGCGCAACCGGTCAAT
>JBAZMN010000307.1:0-3574 GCA_041649735.1 Opitutaceae bacterium
CAGGCAGCGCTCGCCCGCCCACCTCTTCAGCCAGCACGAAGTCCCCATCGCCCCCGGCAAAGCCAACGAAGCGGAGCGCTGGGAGGAGTTCTGCCGGCGCGCGCTGGCCACCCTGGTGGATTTCCGGCGCGAAGTGCGGCACGCCGGGCGCCACGCCGAATTCCAGCTAAGCCGCGACCTCGACGAAGCGCTCGGCCTGGCTGCGAACTGCAAGAATCCGGCGGCCCTGTGCGCTTTGTTCCTGCATCGCATGCGCCAGCTGCGGGCCTGCGCCCATTCGCCCTTCGAGGCGGCGGATTATGCGCGCGATTACGCGCTGTTTTGTCTGTTGCTGGTGCTGCCGCTGCGGGTCCGGACCCTGCTCCGGCTCAAAGTCGGCCGGCACCTCGTCGAAAACGGCGACGGCCGCTACCGGCTCAAGTTAAGCCGCAAGGACCTCAAGAACGGGATCGCCAACCTGGCCAAGCCGGGCGTGGACGTCGTCCTGCCCGGCCCCGTCGGTCCCGGTGGCATCGATGTCAATGCCGCCCTGCGCGACTACCTCACGCACCATTGGCCCCAACTCCCTTTCCGCGGAGCAAACCAGGGCTGTCTGCTTTTCCCCTCACTTTTCACCCGGGCCGGAAAATCCGGCTGGCACGATCGAGGAATCTGGGAACGCATGCGGACCCGGACGGCGCAGCTGCTGCATGAGTTTACCAAAAGCGGCTTCGGCCCGCACGCCATCAGGCATCTGTTGGCGGGAGCGTTGCGCGCTGGCGGGCACCGGAAGCTGAGTCACGATCTGCTTCTGATTTCGGAGGAGACGGCGGAGGACACCTACGGCCAGGCTTGGGGCCATCATGACATTGAGCGGTTGATCGAGGTTCTGGCACCCCATGTCCTGAGCCCCCGCGTGCCGACGATCGATGAAATCCTCTTCCAGCGGGTCCACCTGCGCCTGCCCGAGGACCATGATCCCGCTGCGCCGGCCGCTTGATTTGGATCCGGCGCTTTGCATCGCGGACTCCGCGGGAGGCCGGGCAGGCGCCGATCCCGCGCACACTCATGAGCCCTACGCGACGCTGGGGGGCGCGGGACCGCCCCGGCGGGCCCCGGTCCACGGCGCAACGCAATTCCCGCAACGTTATGCTGCGGGCGGGCGACTGGCGCCGCTTATGCTGCGAGACCGCAAACTCCGTCGGCCCAATCATGCTGCTCGACCTCCAGATTCCGGGCTGTATTGAGCGCGCTTGCCTATCCAACGATTGACGAGACGGCAGCGCATGAAAGTTACAGTGCGGCGAGGGCTGATTCCAACTCGATGCAAACACGGCCGCTAACTTCGCGGCTGTATGAGCACATTCAAATCGACCAACCAGATCAGCCATCTCGCGATCGACATCGAAACGGTGCCGGCTCGCCCGCAGTCCAAGCTTATTTAATCCAGAAGATCGAAGCGGCCAAGGCCTTGGATCCGACCGTCACGTACGAGAAATACGCCTCTCTCCATCCGAGCTTCGGGCGGATCGTTTGTCTTGCGGCTGGTTGCTTGGCCAGCGAGCAGCGCGGCAATGAGCTGATTATCACCAAGTCGTTTACGGGTGAAGAGCCAGACATCCTTGACCAGTTCAATCGCCAGGCGGCCTACGGAACTGCGGTGTGGGGAGATATGGAACTACGCAACGACAGACGGACGGAGGGATGGGGAAGAACGCGAAAGTGGAAGAACGGAGAAAAGGAATGGGAGCTTCGGAACGACGGCACTACAGACAGGCAGAAGCCGCCTTTGCGCGGCAAGGATGGTGGAGGCAGAACTGACGGAGCAGCAGAATAGCGGAACGACGGGGCGACGATTTGCGACTCTACCCGTGCCGCTTAATGAATTCCCTCATGGAGGTAAACCGTTCGTAGACCGTGGCCCTTACGTCGATGAATTCACAGGAGATCTCTCCCTTCTGCAGATAGCGGTAAACGATGCGAAACTTGCCCACCCGCAGGCGGTAGAATCCCTCCAGGTCGTCTTCCAGCGGCATCGTGTCCGCTCCAGTTCCGGTTCCCAGTCTGCGCAGTGCGGTCTTGATCACCCGCCGCTGGGCGGGGTGCAGCCGCCGGACGTAGCCGAGAATCTGGTCGGCAATTTTCATCAGCCGGGCAAGGCCTCAAAGGGATGATATTTGACCTTGCCGGCACGCAGGCGCCGCCACTGCCCTTGAAAGGCGGGACTGGCCAGCAACTCCATGGTTTCAAGCATGGCTTCCCATCTTTCCCGGGAAACCACGTAGGCCACCGTCTCGTCGTGCTTGGTGATCGTGGCCACGCCCTGGCGCTGCGCGGCGCGCACCAGCGTCGGAAACTGGCTCTGGCCCTTGGAGATGGAATACGTAGTTTTCATGCGAAATCTACTAGTCGGAGCCGGCCTGAAGTCAAGACGACGGGCGGGCGTATGCGGCGATTCAAGAGGAAAAAGCGGGAAAGGAGGAAAGCGGGAAAGCGTTCCGAAGGCGGAAAGGGGAGCCAAGGCCCGGCTCGTCCAGCAGCTGTGCCGCAGGTGAGGAGGCGGGGCGGAAGGCCGGAGCGGCGGAACGACGGAGCTGCGGTGGGGTGGGATAGCGGGGGCTACCGAGCGACAGAGCGGCGGAATCGGGTCGTGCTGCAGTAGCACGGTCGGACCGCCTTACAGTCCACCGGCTGATCAAAACCCGATCCGCTCTTTTTCGATGACCAGTGGACGCTTCGTAACCCGGGTGTGGATGGCGCCGAGGTATTCGCCGATGATACCGATGAAGAAGAGCTGCACCGACCCGAGGAAGAACAGGCCGATCACCACCGGGGCCACGCCGAGGGCGAACCGCTGCCAGAAGATCAGCTTGTAGAGCAGATAGACCATGCCGGCGCAGAACGACACCAGCGACGCCGCGAAGCCCAGCATGGCGGCGAGACGCAGCGGCACCTTGGAGTGGCTGGTGATGCCGAGCATCGCCAAGTCGTAGAGCGTATAGAAATTGTTCTTGGTCACGCCGTGCTGGCGCCGGGGCTGCTCGTAGGGCACACGCGCCACCGGGAATCCCAGCTCGGAAATCAGACCGCGCACATAGGGATAGGGGTCGTCGAGCGCCCGAAACGCCTCGATCGCCTTCCGGTCGTACAAACCGAAGCCGGTGACGTTCTCCAGCAGCTCGACGTCAGCGAGCCGTTTGACCAGACGGTAGTAGGCGCGGCGGGCCGCGAAAAACAACGCCGGCTCCGCGCTGTTGGTCTTCTCGCCAACCACGACGGGGAAGCCTTCGCGCCAGCGGCGGATGAACTCGGGAATGAGCGCCGGCGGGTCCTGCAGATCCGCGGCCATCACGATCACCGCGGCGCCCCGGGCCTGCAGGAGGCCGTGGAACGGCGAGCGCACATGGCCGAAATTGCGCTGGTTAAGGATGACCTTCACTCGCGGATCCTCCGCCGCGAGCCGGCGCAGCTCGTCTTGCGTGCCGTCGGTCGAGGCGTTGTCGATGAACAAGTGTTCCCACTCCAGCCGGCCTCCGGCCTCCGGTCTCCGGTCTCCGGCCCTTTGCTCCTTGCCCCTTGCCCCTTCTCCACTTTC